>JBCBFV010000011.1:0-20898 GCA_038527425.1 Pseudomonadota bacterium | reverse complement strand
GGAGAAGACGGAAGAGAAGCCCAAGCGCTCCCGCTCCCGGTCTCGCTCCAAGAAGTCAGAAGAACCCAAGGTCGAAGCAGAAGCGGACAAGGCACCTGCTCCGGCGCCGGAGGAGACTTCCTCTGAGGAGCAAAAGCCAAGTCGCTCCCGCGGGGCGCGCGGACGCAACCGTGACGGCGGTGGTGGCACGACGCCCATGGGCATGGGCGATCACATGCCCACCTTCATCGCCAAGAGCTTTGAGGAACGCCTCGCCGACGACGCCGCGGCCTAACGCGACCCTGAAAGAGCGGGAAGCCCCAAGTGCAAGATCGTCTGTTTTGGCTGCACGTGAAGAAAAGTGCCGGCCAAAGCACGCACAACGTTCTGGCGCCTCTCTATCGCGAAGTGGATCGTAGCGCGCAGCTGGCGAACTTCATTCAGTCGCCCGTTGAGGACTACAATGACCTCCTCAACACGTATCTGATGCCCCTCGGGCCCTATCAGATGCGCCGCACGCTTTTCGCGAAGAAGTTCCTGTATCCCAATGATTTCGAACGCTATTTCAAGTTCGCTTTCGTCCGCGAGCCCGTTGATCGCTGCCTTAGCCAGTTCTTCTATCTGCTCGACAAGGAGCCGGGTCTGAGGCCCCGGCTGCGGGGCGTGTCCTACAGATTTGACCTCTTCCTCGATACCGTCGCCGCCGCCCGAGCGTCCCCTTCCTTCCGCCGCCCCCATAGCTTGCACTTCCAGACACATACTGCGGCCATGTGGGATGATGTCGTCGATGATGACGGGCATGTGCTACTAGATGCGATCTACCGGCTGGAGGATTTTGGGCCCGCGATCGCCTCTGTGCGGGAAAGGTTTGGCCTTTCCACCGACGCGCCTCAGCGGGCCCGTAGAAACACAACTGACCGGAAGGTGTTCGAGCCTACGAAGGCACAGATGGCAAAGATCGAAGCGCTCTTCCCGAAGGACTTCGATCTCTACGAAAGCTATGCGTCTGCGCCCTAGCGGCTGGCCCTCAGGGACCTCAGGAAGACGCCAAGGCCGCCAAAGAAGAGCACAAGGATCACGAGCAGATCAAAGGCGCTCATGCCCCCCAGCGTCAGCTGGATCGAGGCGATAACGCCCGCCACCAGTGCCACAAGCGATCCTGCAGCAAGCGCCCAACCCACCCAGAGGCGGGAATTGTAGAAGATCAGCACAATCCCGAAGATGAAGGGAATGAGCACCATCCCCGTCGTTACCTGGACACCGCCCATGCGGAAAAGGCCCATGCCAAGCCCGAACTGCGGGCGGATGATGATCCCGTTGAGCAGCAAATAGCCCCCGGCCACCATCATCGCGAGGCCCAAGAGGAAGAGACCCGTGCCGCCGTCGCTGCCACCTGCCCCGCGCATCAGCCGAGCCTCGACAGAACGACCGTGACCTCAGGCTTTTTGCCGATCTCGGATTGGGTCGTGTGGCGGGTGATGCGGCGGAGCTCTTCTTCGAGCTTGCCATCATCGCGGAGTGTCTTGGCGGAAGCACGCATCATGAACTGGTTCAGATCCTCTTCAAGCACATCAATGAGCGGCGCGTTCGATGATCCCGTCTCGGCAAGGCCCATGACCTCACACCACGGCTCTCCCACCGGCTCGTCATCTTCCAGTATCACGCTGACCATCACGTGGCCATTCAAGGCCATGCGGATGCGGTCGCGGATCACGCCGTCGAGGGCCCCGATCTGGGTGGAGCCGTCGAGATAGGTGCGACCCGTCTCCACATAGCCCACCACACGCGGCGCGTTACCTGCGAGGTCGACCATCGTGCCATTCACGGCGACGACGCTCGCGCGGCCACCGGCTTCGGCCACCTTGGCATGTTCGCGAAGGTGACGGTGTTCGCCGTGCATGGGCACAATGAACTGCGGCTCCAGCAGTGCATGCATGCGCTCAAGGTCAGGGCGGTTCGCGTGGCCTGAGACGTGGTAATGCCCGCCGCTATGCTCATCGACGACGTCGACGCCCATCTCGGAGAAGGCGTTGATCACGCGGATCACGCCGCGCTCGTTGCCCGGGATCGTTTTGGACGAGAAGAGGAAGGTATCACCCTCTTTCATCTGCAGTCCTCGGTATTTGCCGTTGGCGAGCTGGGCGGAGGCCGCGCGGCGTTCGCCTTGAGAGCCCGTCACGAGAAGCATGAGGTTGCCGCGTGGGATATCCACCGCATCCTCAGCGCTAACGACCTTCGGGAAGTCGGTGAGAACCCCCGTCTCGATCCCCGCCTCAACCATGCGACGCATGGCGCGGCCCAGCAGGCACACGGAGCGCCCTGCCCGTTCGCCTGCCTCTGCGAGCGTTTTGACGCGTGCGATGTTCGAAGCAAACGTCGTCGCCACGACCATGCCTTCCGCCTCGCTGACGAGCGTCTCGATCTCCGGGCCCACCGTGGCCTCGGAGCGGCCTTCGTTGCGAGTGAAGACATTCGTCGAATCACAAATCAGCGCCTTGATCCCGCCCTTGGCGATGTCTTCAAAGAGTGCAGGTTCAAACGGCTCGCCCACGCCGGGCGTCTTATCGAGCTTGAAGTCACCCGTGTGGAAAACCCTCCCCGCGGGTGTCTCGATCAGAAGGCCTGAGCTTTCGGGGATCGAATGCGATACCGGCACAAAGCTCACCTTGAAGGGGCCAACCTCGACCACCTCGGGGTAGCGCGACACCGTGGTGACGGCTTCTGGTCCGATGCCGAACTCTTCGAGCTTGCGCCGCGCGATATTGGCCGTGAACGCCCGCGTGAAGATCGGTGCGCCGAGTTTCTCGAACGTGTGGCCAACAGCGCCCACGTGATCCTCATGCGCGTGCGTGATGAAGACGCCGTCGATCATCGCCTTACGCTCTTCGAGCCAAGCGAGATCGGGCAGGATCAGGTCAACGCCGGGGCTGCCGTCCATATCCGGGAAGGTCACGCCCAAATCGACCACGATCAGCCGTTCGGCATCCTGCGGGCCATAGCCATACACATAACAGTTCATCCCCACCTCGCCGGCACCGCCGAGGGGCAGGTAAATCAATCGCTCGCTCACATGTTATCCTTGTTATAGCGGTGGATGACGGTCAGCCCGTGCATCGTGAGATCGTCCTCAAAGGCGTCAAATAGGTCTTCGGCCTGATCAAACAACGGGGCAAGCCCGCCGGTGGCGATGACTTTCATGGGCCGGTCACGCTCAGCACGGATGCGCTGCGTGATCTCTTTGATGAGGCCCACGTACCCCCAGAAGACGCCAGATTGCATGCAGGCCACGGTATTGGTCCCGATGACCTTCTGAGGTTTCGTAATGTCGACGTGAGGCAGCGCGGCAGCCGCCATATGCAGCGCCTCAAGGCTCAGGTTCACGCCGGGGGAGATGACGCCGCCCACATAGGCGCCGTCGGCAGCCACGACGTCGAAGGTCGTCGCCGTGCCGAAATCTACCACGATCAAATCGCCGCCATGGAGGTCATAGGCCCCTGCCGTGTTCACCAGACGGTCGGGGCCAACGATGGTGCCCTCGTCCACGCGCGGATCCGCAGGCAAGAGGCAATCAGGCTTACCCACCACAATGGGCCGGGTGTTGTAGTAGCGATCTGCGAAAACGCGCAGGTTGAAAACAACGCGCGGCACCGTGGAAGAGACGATCACCTGATCGATATCCGGGTCGATCCCGTGCAGGTTCATCAGCGTTTTGAGCCAGACGTAATACTGGTCAGCGGTGCGCTGATGCTCGGTGGAAGTTCTCCACGTCGCCAGAAAGCTCTCACCGTCCCAGAGGGAGAAAACAGTATTCGTGTTGCCGCAGTCGATGCAGAGCAGCATGGGCCGCCCCCTTCTCAGAAAAAGACATCTGCCGCCGCGATGCTCACGGGGCCTCGCGCGGTGGATAGAACGAGGCGACCTTCGTTGTCGATGCTCTCGAAGGTGCCGTGATGCTCTTCCGTGACGGTACGGGCACGAATTACCTCGCCCAAACGTGCTGCACGGGCGAGCCAGGCGGTTCGCAGAGGCTCAAACCCCTGCACTTGGTAGCGCGCCTCCCAGGCATCGAACTGGGGAAGAAGCAGGTCGAGCACCTCCTCGGGGTCCGTATCGACGCCAAGCGTGACCGGCGTGAGCGCATCGGGTTCCACATCTGCGGCACCCGGCGCATGGGCCAGATTGATGCCGATCCCGATGGCAAGGCGGTGGGCATGCATCTCCAGCAAGATACCGGCGACCTTGCCTCCCTTCAGGAGCACGTCATTGGGCCATTTCAGGCTGAGTCCCCGAACGCCAAGCGCCTCAAACGTATCATAGAGTGCAAGTGACGCAGTGAAGGAACGCAGCGCCGCATCACGCACGTCCGCAGGCATGACGAGGGTGGCCGCGAAGTTCCCTTCGCCCATAGACCACGGGCGCCCGCGCCTGCCTTTGCCAGCGCTCTGTCGCTTGGCGAGGATCCATGTTGGGCCAGCTAGGTCGCCAGCGCGGCGCGCCGCCTCGGCCATCGTGCTGTCGACCTCATCGAGGAGGATCCGATCGGTCATTCCGAGGGCGTTTCGTCTGTCTGTGCAGCAGCAGCTTCGAGCGCTTCCTCGGAAAGCTCAACGATCTCCCGTTGGACAGTCTCGGAGAGGGCCGCCGTCGACGTGCCCACAGGCCCAAGCAGCAATCCCGGCACCAGCCCCATGATCACCAAAGCACCGGCCGCCAGCGACATGGCCAAACGCTCCCGCCCATCCATGGCGGCCATGGTGCGGACATCCTCACGCAGGAGGTCACCAAGAGCGATCTGGCGGTAGAGCCCAGCCCCCAACACCGCGAGGCCCATCGCGCCGATGACCAGCACCAGCGTCAGCCAAAAGGCAGTCCCGTAGCTGCCATAGGCGCTCAGCGCGAGCGCCGGAAAAGCAGCGGTGCCTGGAAGGCCAAACATCGCGAGGCAAAAGAGCATGAGGAGCAGCGCAAACCCCGGCAGGCGTAGGCGGATGCCACCCATGTACTCGAACGCATCTGACCTGAGCCGCGCTTCGATGATTGTGACCGCGATAAAGAGCCCGGCGAGCGTCAGCCCGCGCGCCAGCATCCCGATGAGCGCCGCATCAATCCCCATGGCCGTGAGGCTTAGCGTGGCCAGAACAGGAAGCATCATCGTCGCGATAGCCAGATAGCCTATGGCGAGCGTCATCCGCTCCTGCACATAGGCCGCAAGGCCCGTGGCAACGAAGGTGAGTATCGCGAGCGCCACTGCATAGGGCCAAAGCTCAAGCACGCCCAAAGGAAGCATAGGCAGGGCAAAGCGCATCAAAAGGTAGAGGCCAAGCGTCGCGCTCATGCCCGTCAGCACGATCAGACCCGCCGCAGGCGTCCGCGCCACCAGCGGCGGCAGCCACGAATGCAGCGGGCAAAGTGGGAGCTTCACAGCGATTGTCCAGGCAAGACCGAGAAGAATGAGCGTTTGGCTCTCTTCGGGGAAGTTGTGGCGCAGGAGGGCCGAGATGTCGGTCGTCACCGCGTTTCTGGCGAGCGCCGATAGTGCCACCACAAGCAGAACCATCCCCGGAAGCGCGTAGAGGAAGCCCTTGAAGGCCGCGTGCCCTGCCCCCTTCGATCCCCACAACCCTGCAAGCAGGAGGACCGGGATCAGGGCGCCCTCAAAGAAGACAACGAAGAAGGCGAGATCGAGCGACAGAAGCGCGCCCAAGAGGAACGTTTCAGCCGTAAGGAGTGCGATAACGTAGTCTCGCACACGCTCATCGATGCGCCAGCTTGCGGCCACCGCCAGCGGCGCAAGCCCCGTGACCGTGACGATGAACCCAAGGGAGATGCCGTCGACCCCCATGCGGTAGGTCAGACCAAGCGGCCAGGCACGCTCCTCCACGTATTGGAAGCCGTCCATTGCCGGATCGAAGGCCGACCAGAGGATCAATGCCACGAGGAAGGTTGCACCGGTCGCCGTCACGGCGAGCCACTTGGCATTGCGCTGCGCGGCCTCGTCATCGCCCCGCAGGAAGACTGCAAGGATCAGCGCGGCGAGCAGCGGAATGAAGGTCAGGATCGAAAGAAGGTTATCCATGGCGCCCTAGCTCCCCGCCATGGTGACGATTGTCACGACCAGGGCTGCGGCCACGATGGCGCCGAGCACCAGCGGGAAGAAGCGGCTGCGCTGCGCCTGCATGGCTTGCCTCGACAACGCGGGGAAGAGCCGCGCAGTGAGCGGCTCAAAGACCAGCTCGAGGATCGACCGATCCATTGTGTTCGACACAAAGGCGCCGATGGCTCTTGCAGGCGTATCAAGGAAGACCCGCACCGCTTCAGGCAAAAAGAGCGGCCCCGCGAGCGCGCCCTGCAATGGCGCCGAGGCGCTTCGGGAGAGATCGCCCACCGGCCCCACAAAGACGTGGAGCGCAGCGAGCACCAAGCCAACCAGCCCTGCGATGAGCGGCATGATGTCGGTACTCGCCCCGGACAATGCGCCCGCAACAAAAGCTGCAGCAATCAGGAGACCCAACGAAATGCGTGCGATGAGCATCTCTCCGGCGACCTGCGTTTCCGGCTCGGGCTCGTTGAGCGGTTTCTTAGCCTTGCGGTGAAAGTGGCAGAAGTAGAGCTTCCAAAGCGCCAGCGCGTGCAGTGCGAGCGCCACGACATAGCCCCAGTAGAGCCAATCCTGCCCCGCCAGACGGCTGAGTGCCGCCTCTTGGCCACCGTACCCCGCTAGGGCGACCTGGATGGGCCCCAGGGTAAAAGGCACCCCGATGCCCGTGGCCGAGAGTGTACCGATCAGCGCGGCGGCCCGTGCAATCCCGCCCTTTTTGGCGCGCATGAAGCCGCCAAAGAGCAGGAGCAGCGCGATCGCCTGTCCGAGCAGCACCAAGAAGGCCGCCGCAATGGCCCCCATGAGGGCCACTTGCAGGGCCAGAACGCCTGGTGTGATGGCCGCAGCGGCAAGCGCACCGCTTGGACCAGTTTTGGCCAGCGACATCAGGGGCGCGAGGAGCGCTGTTGCAAGAAGAAGACCGAAAAGCACAAGGGGCGCGGCCTCAAGGAAGGGCGTCGCGCGCGCCGCAAGGCTCACCGCCGCGATGGGTCCTAGAAGGCAAATCACAGCGCCCAGCGGCGCCGGGGCTTCCTTGGCCGCAACCGACCACATCAAGAAGGGCAACGCACCCATGACCGCGAGGGACCCAAGGCCAAAGGCCAGCGTGAGCGGTGCGCTCAAGGCGTCGAGGCCGGGCAGCGACGACAAGATATCGAAGGCTTCCGCGTCGGCGGCCTGGTAGAGCATGGCGCCCGCGACAAGCGTCAGCAAACCGCCAAAGGTCACTACGAGGAGCGCGCGACCGGCCGCGCGGCCCGCCCCCACGCTGCGCAGGTTGAAATCGAGCGCCAAGGACACCGCCACAGCGAAAAGCACGATGCCTGCGGCGAGCAGAACTGTGCCAGCGGCCAGCAAAACAAGGAGCATCGCGAAGGACAGAAAGCTCAACGCTGACTGAAGCCGCATCGCCTGGCTGTCGCCCACTTTCATGAGCTGCTTTGGCGTCGACATCGTGATCCCAAAGACCTGCGCTAAGGCGACCGTGCTGAGCATCAGCGCCGCGAGAAGAGGTGCCGGCCCATCAAAGCTGAGCGCAAACTCAGCCGATAAAGTGCCGCTGCCAATCCATGGCGCGAGGAATACCGGAAGCGCCTCCCCTTCGGAGAGCGCAAAGATCCAGCCAAGGAACGCCGCGAAAAGCCCGAGAAGGAGAGCCGACACAGAGGCGCCGCGTTCACCGAGCGGGGCGCCGAGCGGGCTCGCAATAAGCGCAGCCACAAGCGGGGCAAGGAGAAGTGTCAGCTCCAAGAGGCGAAGTCTCCGCTCAAATGGCCGCCGAGGCGCGCCAGGTCAGACCGATGGCGTGCCCTCTTTCACCAGAACATGCAAGGCCCCGGCTCTGACGCCTGCGCGATGAAACATTGGGCTGCGCCTTTTGCGCTGCTTCGAGCGCGGGGGCACTGTGCCCGGTCCAAGGCTTGATGGTCATTGTCATGGGATGCCCCGTCCTGCCGTCTGGACTGAACCTAGGTCGCAAGGCGCGCGGCGTCGAGTGCCGAGCTCAGATGGTTGGTATACCTTCGCGTTGGCAGATCGCCACGGTGAGGCCTGCATCAAGCGTTTGCGTTCCGCGCGGCAGATCAGCAGAGATCGTGTAGGCGGCATCACTTGTCCAACGGTTGCCCTGTTGGTCCACATTGGTGCGGACGTGGCGCGCAAAGCGGTATCCACGGATGAGCGCGTATTGCGCGGCCACGCAATCACCATAAGAACGCAGGTCAGCAGGCGAGCGCGCGCCCGTCATAGACAGCGTAAAGTTCACGAGATCTGCATCGAGAAGACGCGTCTCCACCCCTTCATAGACAGGGTTGAACTTCGCGGGATTAGTCGAGGTCAGCGGAACGGTACAAGCCGCGCACAAGCCAACGACAGCAAGGGCGAGAGCCCGCAGCAAACTCCTCAACGCTCCCGCAAGAGGCGGCCGACTGCGCTGCCATCGGCGATCTCTTGAACACCGGCAGTGCAATAAGTAGCGGCGTCTCCGGGCTTCACGCCGTTTTGCGCCAGGTAGAGCTCTGCTTCCGCCTCAAGCGCCGCCTTTGCGACGTCGTCATCGACGTAGGCATCGATCTCGGCCTCTGAGAAACCGGCTGCACGCGCCGCTGCGAGGAGCGCATTACGCAGGCTGAAGACGCGGATCATGCGCGGCGAAATGCGGTCGCAATTCTCCTGGATCAGATTGCCGACGGCGACGGCAAGGAGGCCATTGCGCACTTCGGCCACATCACCGGGGCTGCGCGCGGCCAACGGGGCACCCATGGGTGCCATAAGAAGGCTTACAGTTAGAAGAACCCGCAACATCACTCAGCCTCCGTCAGAATTTGCCCAATGGCGCTGCCTTCGGCCATCTCGGCCCGCGCAGCCGCGCAAATTGCGCTCTCGCTCGGCTCGCTCAGGCCGTGGCGTTCGGTAAAGGCTGCTTGCAGCTCAGCGACGGCGGGCTCAACTCCGCTCAGGCTAACGATGGCGTCACCGCCAATGCCGTCGTCGGCGAGCCGGTTCAGCACAGCCTCAGCGGCCGTATTCAGTGCTGCGGTATCGAGCCCGATCTCAGGGCAGAAGTTCACCAAAGTCTCAGCAGTCGAAACCGCAAACAGTGCTTCGGCATAGTAATCCGGCGCCACGGTTTCAGCCGCAGCGGGAAAAGAGAGAACAAAGAGGGCAAGCGCCGGTCGCAACATGCAAAGGCCTTTCAATGACGTTGCTGCTGAATGGGCGTTTGATGCGTTGTTATGCAATAGCGACGCCCGGTGACGCTGCGTGTGCGCGTCCCAAACGGCAGAAATTCGCCCTAGCGCGTGCGCCATAACCGCACCGCAATGACAAAGGCCCAGACATAGGCCGCCATCGCTGCCAGATCGAAAAGAAGCGCGTATTCTCCAGCAAGGCCGATGCGCGGGCCAATCGCTTGGGCCAACAGCCAAAGCAGTGTCACCCCCGCAATCACCAGTGCCAGCATGCGCCCGGTGCGCGCACGCGCGAGGTCACGGTCGCTGTATTCAACCTTCTCGGGTTTGCGTGCCATTGGTCATGCCCCTCACCAATGCAAAAGGCGCGCTCGCTCGCGCGCCTTTTCTCGCGAAAGCGTGGTCTTAGTAGACTTTGCCTTCGTCAACTTTCTTGGAGAACTCCGTCTCGCCTCCAGCGGCGAGGATCTTGGCCTGTGCGACCCATTCGTCGCGCGTCACGCGGCCTTTGAAGCCCTCGAGGTTCTGGTCGACCCACGCAACCTCGTCAGCCGTCCAGGCCGCGATCTGGTCGAAGTGGTAGAAGCCCATGGAGTTGCAGAGCTTCTCGAGCTTGGGGCCCACGCCCTTGATCTCTTTGAGGTTGTCGGCCTTGCCATCGCGCGGGCCGCTCAGTGCCTCAGGACGCGCACCCTCTGCAGAAGCGGGTGCTTCAGCAGCCGGTGCCGGCGCAGGCGCGGGCTCGGCTTTGGGAGCAGGTGCTGCAGCAGCAGCCGGTGCGGGTGCAGGCGCAGCCTGTGCCTCGGGCGCAGGTGCGGCGGTGCTTTTTGCCTCTGCGCCAGGTGCCTTTACTTCATCAAGCGAAGGCAGTTCACGGCAGAAGATGTAGTTGAAGACGAAACCAAGGACGACGGCCAACAAAATGCCGACGAAAATCGCCCCTTCCCAGGAAAGCCCTGCAAAAAAGCGCATGACCACCACGCCCAACAGGGCGATGATTGCAGCCATGATAAAGGAGCTGAACGTACAGTTCGTGCCACCGGTATCGTTGTTCATGGGTCATACTCCTTAACTTGGTTCGTCCCGCGTTTTCCGGCTTTTAGCACGTGCGAGGTGTTGTGTCTCTCCCCCAGAGACGGGGAAAGATCACAGCCGTGCGTCAACTGATGATGAGGGCATATGTGCAAAGACACGCGGCCACCGCGGAGGCGAAGGCTGCCATCAGGTGGCTGCCATAGGGATGTCCGCGCCGCGCGTAGATGAAGGTGTCAGCGAGCGAGGCCACGATGAAGGCCAACTGAAGACCGAGCATCACGAGGAAGTCGCCGTAAAGGACGGTCATGATCGTGAGGGTGAAGAAGGTCAGGTATCGACCGGTCATCACATGGGGCAAGTCTTCGACCCGATGCTTGAGTTTTTCGAGCCCGCCGTGCGGATCGCGCAGCATGAGCATGAAGATACCACCGGTCACCGTAAGGGTCACAATGGCAACAAAGGCGTAAATGGCAGTAAGAATAGACATGTCCCCGCCCTGCCCCGAGTGGCCGTGTGCGTCAAGCATCGCCGCACGCGTTCGTTGTGCGGTGTGATCAAGTCACCGCAATCCAGAGCGCGAGACACGCGGCCCCTGCCGCAAGCCCTGCGCCGCCAGCCTGCAAGTGTTTGCCAGTTGGTTTTCCGACGCGGTGGTAGACCCAGCCGTCATAGAGCCCCAGCCCCCCTAAGGTGCCAAAGACGAATGCCAGCATTGGCAAGCCGCCAATAATGAACCCGCCCACAACCATGAGAGCCATGAAGCCGTAGCGCCCAGCCATCACCTCGGCAAATTGCGCGGGATCGTGGCTGCTCAGCCGTTTGGCTGCTTCCGGATCAGATATCCAACATCGGATCAGCTGATAGAACAGACCAAGGGCGACAAGGGCCATGGCCCCGGCGACAACAACCGGCCAGCTCATGCGCGCGCCTGCCAAGCCGCCGGCAACGGCCCAATCTCGGCCGCCGCAAACGCGTATTGTGGCGCAAGCATGCGGGCCGCCTGATCGGCAAGATCAGCCCTGATCTTGATGTTTTGCCCCTCGTGCACCTTTTCCGAGACGGGCGCAGGCGCCTCCGGCAGGTTGAGCCATTGGCACAGATTGGCGTAGCCCGCGTCGGTGACGAGCTCCTCCATATACATTACCTTCAGCTGCCCCTCGGGTACGGCATCGCGCAGCCGTCGCACGGTGCCTGCATAATCGCCCCGCGCGGTAAGGTGGGTCTCCGCATCGCAGTTCAACACCCGTTGCAATATGTTGTGCGCTTTCTGCGCTACCGTTTGCCCCGGCTGAAGCTGCCGATCCGCCTGCATGCGCACCGCCGACCAGAGCCGCGCGACAGGGTCCCGCACGAGATAGAGAAAACGGGCATCCGGCGCCGCCGACACCATGGCGGAAAGGGTCTCCACAGGCACAAGAGCATAGGCAGGGCAGATGTCGCCCACGAGGCGGGTTTCAGCATCTGCCTTTGCTGAGATGTAGTCGATATACGCCTCGATCGATCCTTCGCGCAGCATGTTCAGAAGCCGCGTCATGTCTGCAATCCGGCGGGTCATGTTCGACACTTTCCAGCCTTGGCCGCGCGCATCCGCCTCTGTGCGGGCCGTCTCAAACCCTTGAAGCTGTCGTTCGAACGCCGCAATCTGATCCGCCCGATCATCTGAAGCGAGCGTGTCCCAAAAGTGGGTCTCTTTCACCGCGCTAAGGGCAACGTCCGGACGATCGGCCAGCGTGCGATAGAGCCAGGACGTCCCTGCCTTCGTGGCCCCAACGCAGTAGAGAAATTGGTGATCCATGGCCCGGAAGATGTCGTGCCCCACGCGGGGCGTCAAAGCATATCTGAGCCCAAGGCGGCGTTTGCGGGGCGGGTCGGCGGGGGTGGGCGGGTGGGAGCCGGCCCGCCCCGCATCGATACCAGCCTCAGACTTTCCAGTGCGGCGCCCGCTTGTCGAAGAAGGCCCCAACGCCCTCGGCGGCCTCGTCACTTTCCCATCGCGCCACTAAGGCACGAAGCGCGCTCTCCACCGTGGCCTCGTCTGGACCCGGCGCCAACGACCGCGCAAGCCGCTTTGCATCAGCCACCGCGCCGGGCGCGCAGCCAAGATAGGCCCTAACCTCTTTGTCCAACCGCGCATCCAATGCGTCAGGATCTACAACCTCGGCCAAGAGCCCAAGGCCGAAGGCTTCTTCGGCGCCAAATACCCGGGACGACATGAAGACCGATCTCAACCTTGGGCCCAGGCGTGCAGCCACATAGGGCCCAATTGTCGCCGGGATCAGCCCCAACTTCGTCTCCGTTAGCCCAAGAAGCACGTTCTCGGCCCCAAATGCCGCGTCGCAAACACAGGCCAGCCCCACGCCGCCGCCGAAGGCATTGCCGTGGAGCCGCCCAATCACTGGCAAATCGCACCGATGCAAAACGCCGAGCATCAAACTCAGTCGCCGCGCCTCCCTCAGCCTCTCCTCAGGGGACGCGCCAAACTGCTCGCGCATCCAACCCAGATCGCCGCCAGCGCAAAAGCTTTGCCCCCTGCCCGCCAGCACGACCACACGGACATCCCCCCCGGGCTGCAACGGTGCGACCGTGTCCGAGATCGCGTCCATCATCTCCGCGCTCAACGCGTTGTGAACCTCTGGCCGGTTCAGCCAAAGCGTCATCACCCCGCGTCCGTCAGTCTCGACCTCAATCACCATCTCAACGCCCCACCATCTGCCGCGCCATCGCGGCCGCTTCGTTCAGCTTGCCGCTTTCCACACCGGTCTCGTAGCCACGATCTGCCAAATGGCCCACAAGTGCCTCGGTGGCGAGATTGCCCGGTGCTCCGGGCGCGTAAGGGCATCCGCCCAAACCCGCGACCGAGCTATCAAACGATCTCAACCCCAGGCCTAAGGCCACATCGACATTGGCCAGCGCCAGCCCCACCGTGTCATGAAAATGCGCGGCAGTCTTGTCCGCGGACCAATGCGCCAAAGCGCCCTCAAGGACCGTGCCAACCCTATCGGGCGTCCCTTTGCCAATGGTGTCAGCAAGCGCCAGAGTATCGCATCCTAACTCGCCCAACTGCGCCGCAATCGCAGCCACTGCGGCAGGATCAACGCGCCCCTCGAAGGGGCAATCCGTGACGCAGCTGATATAGCCCCGCACCGCAACACCCTCAGGAACCTTTTCCATGATGGCGGCCACCCGCGCGAGGCTTTCGGCGACCGAGCAGCCCAAATTGGCGCGGCTGAAGGCCTCGGTCGCGCTCACGAAAACCGCAATCTCACCCATGTCAAACTGCGCCTGTGCGCGCACGAGGACGTATTCCTGCAAGCGCCGGACTGTGGGTACGAGCACAATCCCCCGCACCCCCTCAAGCGCTCCGACAGCGCGCATCACTGCACCCGTGTCGGCCATCTGCGGGACCCGCTCAGGGTTCACAAAGGATCCCATCTCGATCGATTTCAGCCCAGCGGCCGCGCAGGCATGGATCAGTGAGGCCTTCTGCGCGACGCTGATCACCGCCTTCTCGTTCTGTAGACCGTCTCGCGGCCCTACCTCCACGATCTCGACGAAGCCCTTTCCGGAGGACGCGCTCACTGAGCCACCTCCCAAGCTTCGAAAAAGTCTTGGTCATAGAGCTTGGCCTCGCCAGGCAAGGCGGCCTGAAAAGCAGGCCGTGCCGTTATGCGTGCATACCAGGCAGCCACCTTCGGGTTGCCCGCGAGCGCCTTGAAGTGCTTGGCCATGTAAACAGCCTGCCCCACCGCGATATCGGCGGCCGAGAACGTCTCAAGCAAGTAGTCCCCCAACGCCTCTTCGAGCGCGCCGTAGCACTTGCCAATCCGCGCGGCCTCGAGCTGCATGACGATGGGTGAGCGCATAGCGTCGTCGCGGAGCACCACATGTTGCTGCGTCAGTGCCGCCGCATGCTGGCTGATCGTCTCCGCAAAGTGGATCCAGGTCAGGTAGCGCGCGCGCTCGGGATGATCAGCCGCGCGGCCAAGACCCGCCTCAGGGAACCGCTCGCACAAGAGTTCCAGCATCGCTCCGGATTCCCAGATCGCTTCGCCATCGAGCTCCAGAGCTGGAACCCGACCCGCAGGATTGAGGGCACGGAACTCCGGCGACCGCAGCGTTTTGTCGAAGGGCCATTCCTGCACCTCAAACTCAACGCCCAACTCGTGGAGCAGCCACAATGCCCGCATGGATCGGGTCTGCGGGCAGTGGTGCAGGCGGATCATGCGTCCTCCAGCCGGATGATCGGCGCACCAGCCTCTACTTGCGCGCCCGCCTTTGAGAGAACTTCGGACACCACACCATCGCGAGGCGCGCGCAACGTGTGCTCCATCTTCATGGCTTCAAAGATGGCAAGCGGATCGCCTTCGGTGACCGTCTGCCCTAGCTCCGCCATCACATCGCGCAAAAGGCCAGGCATCGGGGCCTCGATCACGTCCGCCCCCGCCCCGGCGGCGCCACGGACCAAGGGATCAGGCAGGTCAAAGACGTAAGGGGTGCCAAAGAAAACAGTGACTTGGCCTGGGTCTTTGTGGATCCGGGCGGCAGTCGGTGCGCCGTCGACCCACCAGCGCCCGCCGCGCCATTGAACAACCGTGCCGTCCACGCGCACCAAGTGGCCTTCGAAGGTCACTTCAAGCTCGAGCGTTTCATCCGCAAAGTTGAGCCGCGCCGCATGGCGCATCGGCTGCCAGAGCGCGAAGCCCAAGCCCGCCTCAAGACCATCCGCAAACCCAAGCGCGCCCAGCGCGGCCAGGGCCCGGGTCTTATTGCAAGGCGCGGGGTTCGCCATCAACGGCTCGCCCTCCCGCGCGATGAGGCCCGTGTCGACGTCACCAGCAACAAACGCAGGAACGCGCGAAAGACGGCGCAGGAAACCGAGGTTTGTTGTGACGCCCGCGACCTCGATGGAACTCAGCGTCCGGTCGAGCGCGGCGAGCGCTTGTGCACGGTCCTCTCCGAACTCAATCACCTTTGCGATCATCGGATCATAGAATGGGCTGATAACGTCCCCTTCTCGGACCCCGGAATCCACACGGGTGCCCGCGAACCGCAGTCGCGTCAGGTGACCCGTCGCAGGCAGAAAACCCGCAGCAGCATCCTCGGCATAGAGGCGCGCTTCCATTGCGTGACCATAGATGCCGATGTCATCCTGCTCTGCGGCCAGCGGTTTGCCGCCCGCAACCTCAAGCTGCCAACGCACGAGATCAATGCCCGTGATCATCTCGGTCACCGGGTGTTCCACTTGAAGACGGGTGTTCATCTCCATGAAGTAAAAGCGGTCGGGGCGCAGGCCGTCAGAGGCGTCGACGATGAATTCGATCGTTCCGGCGCCGCTGTAGTTAATGGCCTTGGCAGCACGGACAGCGGCCTGCCCCATGGCCTCTCGCATCTCAGGCGTCATGCCCGGCGCAGGTGCCTCTTCGATAACCTTCTGATGCCGACGTTGGAGGGAGCAATCGCGCTCGTAGAGGTGAACAGCGCGCGTGCCATCGCCAAAGACCTGCAGCTCGATATGGCGCGGCGTACTGACGAATTTCTCGATGAGCACGTCCGCGTTGCCGAAAGCGCCCTGAGCCTCTGATTGCGCCGCTTTGAGCGCCTCTGAGAAGTCGGACGCACGTTCCACGAGCCGCATGCCTTTGCCGCCGCCGCCAGCGACGGCCTTGATCAAAACCGGATAGCCGATCTTTTCAGCTTCGCTCGCCAGCAGAGCTGGGTCTTGGTCCGCGCCGTGATAGCCCGGCACGACGGGCACGCCTGCCTCCTCCATCAGCTTCTTGGCTGCGTCTTTGAGGCCCATCGCGCGGATCGCCTTGGCGGACGGGCCTACGAAGGTGATGCCCGCGGCCTCACATTTCTCGACGAAGTCAGGGTTCTCCGACAAGAAGCCATAGCCTGGGTGGATGGCGTCGGCACCTGTTGCTTTTGCAGCCTCAAGGATCGCGTCTTGGCGCAGATAGCTCTCTGCCGGGGTCTGGCCGCCCAGCGCGACGGCGGCATCGCAGGCCGCCACATGGGCCGCATCACGATCCACATCCGAGAATACCGCGACCGTGCGGATCCCCATCTCCCGCGCCGTTCGCGCGATGCGCACCGCGATCTCACCACGGTTCGCAATGAGGAGCGTCTTAATCATCGCCAGCCTCGCGTTCGGCCCGGTACGAGCGGTAGCGGTGCCGATAAATCAGGTTCGGTCGGTCACCCTCGACCATGTAGAACACGATGCCGATGCCAATGATCGCGTTGACGACACCGTAGAGCGCCAGCAGCGGCGGCACCTCAAAGGCCCCTCCCCCAATGAGTTGGACAAAGCCAAACATCTCCCGCACGGCCAAAAGCACGGCGAGCACCATCGCCCATGGCGTCCGCAAGATCAGCCCCACGGCGCAGAGCACCATGAGCGCCGTGAAGATGAGCTGCACAACGCCAAACTGCCCATAGCCCAGGTTGATCACCGCCTCGAACGCCGCAATGAGCGCGAACCACAGCGCCATGCCGTATTCCAGAGGCCCCGGCCCACCCTTGGGATGCGCATGGGCCTCGGCCGGGGTCACGTAGACCCAGTGACGGCCCATCGCATCAGGTTCAGTCAGGATCGTGTTTTTGTCGCTCATAGGATTTCTACCACCTCGAATTCTTCGCAGACGAGGTCCATGTCCTCGGACCATCCGCCGTTGCGTTCAAAGTAGGCGCGGTGGTCGCGTTGCCAGCCCGCGAGGTCGTCATTTTCGCCCTCTTTGAGCGCGAAGTCTTCGTCCATATCCTTGAATTTTCGGTAGAATACGCGGCGGGTTTCGATCACCGCGGCAGGCGTGTCGTCCCACCAAAGAACAATGTCCCGGCGGCCTTCGACCGGAAGCGCCTCGCCCCCCTCCTGAAAATCACGCAGCGCGCCGCAAGTGGCACGTTTCTTGCCGTTGATCACGAGCTGCGCGAGCTCGTTGCACAGCCACTCACTGTCGCCGAACTTGAACGTCACGGCTCCAGGATATTTCGCCCTAAGGTCCATCACATGCGGAACACGCCGAAGCGTGTCTCCTCAATGGGAGCGTTCAGTGCCGCGCGAAGCGAAAGCGCCAATACGCGGCGGCTGTCGCGGGGGTCAATGACGCCGTCGTCCCAAAGCCGGGCGGAGGCATACAGCGGGTGCGATTGTTCTTCGAACTGATCGAGGGTTGGTTGCTTGAAAGCGGCCTCTTCCTCTGCAGACCAGCTCTCGCCCTTTCGCTCGATCGCGTCGCGGCGCACGGTGGCGAGGACGCCTGCCGCCTGCGGCCCGCCCATCACAGCGGTGCGCGAAGTGGGCCATGTCCACAGAAAGCGCGGCTGGTAGGCGCGGCCCGCCATGCCGTAGTTCCCGGCCCCGAAGGAGCCGCCCACAATAAGCGTGATCTTGGGCACGCTCGTGCAGGCCACTGCGGTCACCATCTTGGCCCCGTGCCGCGCGATCCCTTCGTTTTCGTACTTCTTGCCCACCATGAACCCGGTGATGTTTTGAAGGAAGATCAGCGGGATGCGGCGTTGCGAGCAAAGCTCTACAAAATGCGCACCCTTTTGGGCTGCTTCGGAGAAGAGGACGCCGTTGTTCGCGATGATCCCGCATTGCATGCCCTCAATGCGGGCGAAACCGGTGACCAATGTCTCACCAAAGCGGGGTTTGAATTCGTCGAACCCATCGCCGTCCACGATGCGGGAGATGACTTCGCGGATGTCATAAGGCGTGCGGAGGTCGGAGGGGATGACGTCATAGAGGTCATCCATGCTTTTGCGCGGGGCGGTGAAGTCAGGCGTCTGAGGCGCGTCTTGCGGCCCGAGGTTGCGCACGGCTTCCCGCACGAGGGCCAGCGCATGGGCGTCATCCTCGGCGAGGTAATCGACCACGCCCGACAGACGCGTATGCACGTCGCCGCCGCCAAGCTCTTCGGCGCTGACGACCTCGCCAGTCGCGGCCTTCACAAGGGGCGGCCCTGCGAGGAAGATCGTCCCCTGCTCCTTCACGATGATCGAGACGTCGGCCATGGCGGGCACATAGGCGCCCCCTGCTGTGCATGATCCCATTACGGCGGCGATCTGCGGGATGCCTTGGGCGCTCATCCGCGCTTGATTGTAGAAGATGCGTCCGAAGTGGTCGCGATCCGGGAATACCTCATCCTGATTGGGCAAGTTCGCCCCGCCGCTATCGACGAGGTAGATGCACGGCAGCCTGTTCTCGGCAGCAATCTCCTGCGCGCGCAGGTGCTTTTTGACCGTCACCGGGTAGTAAGTGCCGCCCTTCACAGTGGCGTCGTTGGCCATAACCATGCAGAGCCTGCCCTGCACCGTGCCGACGCCCGCGATCACGCCCGCGCAGGGGGCAGCGCCGTCGTACATCCCGTGCGCCGCCAAAGCGCCGACCTCCAGAAAGGCTGACCCCGGATCAAGTACGCCTGCCACACGGTCACGCGGCAGCATTTTGCCCCGGCTGAGGTGGCGCGCGCGGGACTTCTCTCCGCCCCCTTCCGCTGCGTGGGCTGCCGCCTCTCGCACCAAGGCGAGGGCGTCTTCGTGGTCAGTTCGGCTCATTGAAGCCCCACTTGTCTTAGGAGCGTCAGCGTCTGACGCGCGGTCTCTTCCATCAGGCAATCGGCTGTTGCCGGACCTGCCCCTGTGCCCCCGCCCCATGTCGAGGCCTCATAAGCGCACCGGGCGTCGCGGAAGGTGATCCAGGCGCGCTGCATCTCGCGCAGCGCTTCTTCTTGGCTCACCCCGGGCGGCCCGTAGCCTTCTGCGTCCACTTCCTTGGCGTTGGCCAAGACACGTTGATAAGCCTTGTTCAGCTCCGCATCCCAGAACTCGAATTCGCTGTTGAGGCATCCGGACATGCCAACGGTCGAGCCACCGCCTGGCGAGGTGTTCATACAGATCTCGGCCGATCGCCCGATGCAGATCAGCGCCTCGGGCCCCGGCCCTTTTTCAAGCACGCAGCTCGTCGTCGCGCTGGCATCGAAGTTCAGGCTTTGGGCCTGCGCGGAAGTCGCGGTGAACGGTCCAGCGAGCGCGAGGCCCGTCGCAATCACAAGGGATACCCTACGCATCAACTTCCTCCCTCCGGGCCCGCGAGGTAGCGGATCACCGAAAAGCTCGCCCACCCGGCTTGCTGGTGGCAGATCGCCTCTTTCGAGACGCCTTGGGCGACCGACATCGCCACAACGCCCGGGCAGTCTTCAAAGCTGGAGGTGCCGAAATCCGGGTCCGGGGTGATGGTCCATTCGATGCCGTTGATGAAGAGGCTTTTGGTTTCACCGGGCGCGATAAGCTCAGCCGCAGCTGCGAAAAGCGCATCGCCCTGCCGGGTTCGGATCTGGTTGTCCATCAACGGGCACCAGCCAGGGACAGCTGCGTCCAGCGCATCAAAACAATGCTGGGCAGGTGACGCCTCAGCGTAGCCCGAGGTTGTAGGCACCGCCCACTCCACCGCGTCAACGCAGGTGAAAAACGCCTCAATGCCATCGTCTTCTTCCTCGGCCAACACGGGCAATGCCAGTACGGCGACGCCTGACGCGAGTGACAAAACGCGACGGATCATTTGAGGTCCTCCTGCGCGATGCGGCCTTCAAGGATGGCCGAATAAAGCGCGAAAGTGCCTTGCTGCGAGAGGCAGTAGGAAATCGGCTCGGCCCTGGGAAGGAGCGAAGGCGCATGGTGATCGCTTTCACAATCCGCACGGAAGTCGGCAATCGTGGTCATCTCTGCGCCGCCGCCCGTCTTTGACCAACCGCTACCCAGCGCAAGCGTGAGCATCTTTTCACCCACTGCCGTCGAGCATTGGCTTGGGTTCGGCGCGAAACCACAGATCTCGGCAACAAGCTGACCGCAATTGGCCGCCTCTGTCGCCAAGTCGTCAGATTGTTTGGCCGCCAAGCGCTGGGGTGTTTCGGCCAGGCAGTTCTCGAGGAGGCCTAACGCGTAGTCATCCGCTGCGGTGATGTTGCCGGAGACGCCACCCAGGAAAGCGGCGGTCGCAAGTGCCAAGAGTTTTGAACACGTCATACTTCCGGCACCTCATTTGCGCGGGCTGCGTATTCGAGGCCGCCCCCACGGTTCGCGCCGTAGAGGAATTCCGCCTCACCGCCCGGTGGGGCGCAGCGGACCTCAATCCAAATGCGTCCCTGTTCGCCGGGCACGCCCACGCAATCGGTGATCGCGGCGCCCGGTCCGATGAGCTCTGCGTGGTCCTTGAGGTACTCGGCTGCGTAGTACTCGATCACGGCGGATTCCGTGACATTGGCCCGCTCGATCCCGAGCTTGAGCCCCGTGTAGCCCACGATCAGGACCAGCACGCCCAGAGGCGCAAAATACATCCAGCGCGGAATCACCGGAGCGCCTCGACTTCGGTCAGGATGCGCTCTGCATCGCCGAGGCTCTGACCCTGCTTAGCGGCGGCGCAGGTGGTGGCGTCGCCCGTGCAAGTAAAGGCCGTGGCCCAGCGCGCGGGGTCATTTAGGCGCCGTGCCTGAAGCGGCGGCAGGGCGGCGGTGTCGATGGCCGTCAAAAGCTCCGCTATGCGCATGCGCACCAGCGTCTCATCTGCCGTCCAGCGGCCCTGCAGGCCAAGGC
>JBCBFV010000010.1:0-21193 GCA_038527425.1 Pseudomonadota bacterium | reverse complement strand
GACGGCCTGCTCGATAGGGGCGCCGTGTTGAAGGCCTGCGAGCCGGGTCCAGAGGTAACCAAGGTAGCCCGCAAGGAGGATGCCCAGAAGCGTCACCTGAACCATCGCGACGATGGCCACGGGGATCGCGAAACCGGTGAAGAGGATAAGGTAAAAGGCGTTGGGTTTGTGTTCTTTGGTCATGAAAGGCTCGGTCAAAGGGGCGGCGGAAGCTGTCATCTTATATCCTAACAGAATGAAGTGCGGGGGCGCATGGGTCGGATGCGCCCCCGGTCGTGCTTACTTTTCGTCCGCAGGTTCTGCGTCTTCGGTCGCGTCTTTCGCGGCCTCATGGGCCCGCTCGTCCATGAACTGGTCGAACTCTGCCTTGTCCTTGGCGGCGCGCAGGCGCTCCAGGAAGGCCTCGAAGGAGCCTTGCTCTTCCTCCAGGCGGCGCAGCGTTTCGGCCTTGTAGGCGTCAAAGGCGCTGTTGCCAGAAGGCTTCATGGCCATCGCGGCGGAGTGCATGTGTGCACGTTTGCTCGATTTGTTGCAGCCCCAGCGGGACCATTTTCCTGTCATGCTCATGTAGATCACCAATGCGAGGCCGATGGGCCAGAAGAAGATGAAGCCGAGAACCATGGCCGCGATCCAAGCGCCTGTGCCGCGCTGGTCGAGCCAGGCTTCAGAGCGCGAGAGAAAGCCCATGCGCGGCGTCTCATGTGCGGCGGGTTGGGTGGCGAGGGTGGTCATGTGTGTCTCCGGTCTAGGGTTTGGGTCAATGTGAATTCGCTTCACATCCAAGATATGCGGACGCCAAGCCCCCTGGACAAGGGGTTATGTGAAACTATTTTACATTTATCGGAATTAGGCTGTGAAATCAGCAACTTCGCCGTGCGAAATTTCCACCAACTGGGCGGGTTCGAGCCCAAATAGGTGCCTTGGAGTACCCGCCGCAGCGAAGATTCTGTCATGTTTGAGGAGAGACCGGTCCACCCAAGCGCTTATTGGGTTGAGATGCCCCACCGGTGCCACGCCGCCAATGGCAAAGCCTGTCTGAGCACGGATGATGGCGGCGTCTGCTTTGCCCAAGGCCTCACCCGCCACGACACCTGCTTTGTCGAGATCCACACGTTCGGCGCCGCTCGTCAGAAAGAGGCGCACCTGTCCGGTTTCCAGGCCGAGCAAGATGATGGAGTTCGCGATCTGCGCGACCGTGCAGCCGAGGCTCTCGGCGGCTTCGGCGGCGGTGCGGGCCTGACCCACCTCCACAATCTCGGTATCGAGTTTCAGCGCTTCGAGGGCCGCGCGCACACGTTTGAGGCTCTTTGACATTACGGACCTGGGTCACCTTGCGATGGAAAGGACATTTATCCTGAATTTACTTAGCGGTGTTTGACTAAGTACATGATTATCGCGCCGGTGCTGTAGAACATCCAGCCTCCCCACCCCCAGAATAAGATCTCCGGAAGAGCTGCAAGCGTTGCAGAATCCGACTCCGAAAGGAGGATATAGACGGAAAATACAGCTAAATGAGAAGCCATGGTCGCCGAAATCGTTCTAAAAGGGTATCGGTGAAGGAGCACTGGATACTTCAGCATATTCAAACGTTAACAACCTGATTAGCACGCGACAACTAGACCTGCGCTGTTGACGCCGCCAGCCCCTGCGCCATGCTGCGACCATGACGAATGCCCTCGGCCCAAGAATAACGCGCGTTCCTTTTGCCTATGAGCCTGAACGCGCGCGCGAAGTGGCCGATCTTTATGGCGCCTCCGGGCCTCTTGGAGATCTCATTGCCGGGGCGGGCGGATCGAGCCCCTATCTCCATACGCTTCTCACCCGGCACCATGAATGGGCTGAAGCCGCTTTTGATGACCCCGAGGCCGCGCTGCGGGGACTTATGACGCCTGAGAACTTGCGAAGGGAGAAGGGGCGCTTGGCGCTGCTCGTCGCGCTGTGTGATCTCGGCGGTGTTTGGTCGCTGGATAAGGTGACTGCGGCGCTGACCGATTTCGCCGAAGCCGCGCTCGCCGTGGCCTTGGCTGGGGAGATAGAGCCGCTTCAAGCGCGCGGAAAGCTCCCAGACGCGCCCGGGCTCTTCGTGCTCGCCATGGGCAAGATGGGCGCGCGGGAGCTCAACTATTCCTCGGATATCGATCTCATTTGCCTCTTTGAGGACGCAGGCTTGGATATCGTGGAGGCCGGTGAAAGGCGCAGCGTTCTGATCCGTGCCGTGCGCGCGGCCATGAAGCGGATGAGCGATATGACGGAGGGCGGATATGTCTTCCGGACGGATCTGAGGCTCAGGCCCGATGCGGCGGTGACGCCTGTGGTCCTCTCCACCAGTGCCGCTGAGGCCTATTACGAAAGCGTGGGCCGCACGTGGGAGCGGGCCGCGCATATTAAGGCTCGGGTCTCGGCAGGCGATGCCCGGGCAGGGACGGCTTATCTCGAGGCGCTCACACCTTTTATCTGGCGCCGTCACCTGGATTTCGCGGCCATCGAAGACGCCCATAGCATGCTCACCCGCATTCGCGATCACAAAGGGCTGCAAGGGCCGATCACGCTGCCCGGTCATGACATGAAGCTCGGGCGCGGCGGCATTCGCGAGATCGAGTTCTTTGCGCAGACGCGCCAGCTCATCGCTGGCGGGCGCGACACAGCACTTCGGGTGCCGGGCACCCGCGACGCGTTGCGCGCGCTAACCGCCGCAGGCTGGGTGGAAGAAGAGACGCGCGACGCGCTCGATGCGGCCTATGAGAGCCACCGGGAGGTGGAACATCGGCTTCAGATGCTGAGAGATGCGCAAACTCATGCTCTGCCGTCATCGTCGGAAGGCATGGATCGCCTCGCAGCTTTCATGGGGCTGGAGCGCGCGGCCTTGGAGACGCGTCTCAAAGACACGCTCGAGGAAACCCATGCGCTGACAGTGCCATTCTTTGCGCCTGCTGCGCCTGAGGCGGCGACACCCGCGTTTGGGGCAGAGATCACGGACCGTTGGCAAAGCTATCCCGCGTTGCGATCCGACCGCGCTCAACGGGTGTTTGATCGGGTGCGCCCGCGTATTCTAAGCCGCTTGGCGCGCGCCGATGATCCAGAGAGGGCGCTGCGCCACTTTGATGCGTTCTTGTCTGGGCTTCCGGCCGGCGTACAGGTGTTCTCGCTCTTTGAGGCCACGCCCGATCTCGTGGACCTTCTGGCCGACATCGCCGCCGTAGCACCGGCTTTGGCCGAATATCTCGGTCGTAACGCACAGGTTCTCGATGCCGTGCTTGATGGGGGCTTCTTTGCGCCATGGCCCGGTCGGGAAGCTCTGGAAGCGGAACTGGCGGGACGGCTGGCCGCCAATCCTGACTATGAGACCCAACTTGATGAGGCACGGGTTTGGGCCAAGGAATGGCACTTTTGTATTGGCGTGCATCTTTTACGCGGGCTCATCGATGCCGAGGCTGCTGGGCGCCACTATGCAGAGCTTGCTGAAGCCACGCTGGCGGCGCTCTTTCCGATCGTCGCGGCAGACTTTGCCAGCAGGCACGGGAGCGCACCGGGCAAAGGAGCAGCTGTTGTGGCCATGGGATCGCTTGGGGCAGGGCGCCTCCATGCGGCCTCAGACCTTGACCTGCTCCTGATCTATGATGCGGACGGTGTGGAGGCTTCCGACGGGCGCCGCCCGTTGCCCACGCAGACCTATTATTCGCGCTTCACTCAGGCGCTGATCACGGCGCTTTCTGCCCCTACCGCCCGCGGCAAGCTCTACGAAGTGGATATGCGGCTCCGGCCATCAGGTCGCAACGGACCGCTCGCCACCTCACTTAGCGCCTTTGAAACCTATCAGCGCAACGAGGCCTGGACGTGGGAGCATCTGGCCTTGACGCGCGCGCGTGTCGTGGCTGGTGCCTCTAAGGTTGGGGGCGCCGTCGAACAGGTGCGGTGCTCGATCATCGCCGCCCCCCATGACCCCGCTAAAGTCGCAGCAGACGTGGCTGACATGCGCCGCCGCATCAGTGAAGCGCGTCCCGGCGAAGGGGGGCTCGCAGCCAAGGACGGCGCGGGCCGCCTGCAAGATCTGGAGCTCTTCGCCCAGACCGTCGCGCTCCTTGCAGGCAGCGATGCGCGCGAGATGACGGCGCAGCTTGAAGCTGGTGGGGAGGAGGATCTGATCCCCATCGCGGCGCTCCTCTGGCATGTGCGTGCGATCACGCGGCTGGTTTTGAAACCGGGACAGGAGACCGATGCGCTCAGCGGGGCGGGCCAAGGGCGCTTGCTGCTGCGGGGGACTGGCCTGCCGGATCTCGATGCGCTTCGAGCAAAGCTCACCTCAAATGGCACCAAAGCGGCACAGCATGTCGCAACCCGCCTTGCCGGGGCCCAAAGCGAGGGCTAGCTGCCTGCAAAGCAAGGGAGAACGAGCGACATGGAACTTAAGGACGTCGATCCAAAGGGCCTTATCCGCGAGAGCTATAACATCGAGGGCATCACCTCAGGTGAGTGCCGGTCGATCTTTCTGGATTGGGCGCTTGGGGTGCCGGTGGCCGCTGACCCCAAGGATCATGTGCGGTTTCTGCTCGGAGCTTATGGTGAGGCCGCCGATCATCCGATGACGGCGACGCTCAAGGAAGCGCTCGAGGAGGCCCCACGCCCCAAACGTCGCGGCGGACGTTCGGCGCGCGTCACAAACTAGCCCGTTTAGCGAAGCGCCGCGGCCTCAGAGGCAAGCGCGGTGATCTTACCCCAATCGCCCGCGTCGACGGCGTCTTTCGGCGAAACCCAGCTGCCACCTACGCACAGCACGTTCTTCAGCGACAGATAGTCATTCGCGTTCTTTAGACTGACCCCGCCCGTCGGGCAGAACTTGATCGCAGAGAGAGGCGAGGCAAAGCTGCCGAGCGCTTTCGCGCCGCCGGAGGCCTCGGCCGGGAAGAATTTCTGAACCGTGTAGCCGTGGTCAAGAAGCGCCATCATCTCGGTCGCTGTTGCCGCGCCCGGCAGAAGCGGCAACTCATTGGCCTTGCACGCGGCAATGATGTCTGCCGACGAACCGGGGGAGACACCAAAAGTTGCGCCAGCTTCCTTCGCACGCTCCACGTCGCGGCCAGTGAGCAGCGTGCCTGCACCGACCATGCCACCCTCGACCTGCGCCATCTCGCGGATCACATCGAGAGCGGCCGGCGTGCGCAGCGTCACCTCGAGCGCGGGCAAGCCACCGGCCACGAGAGCAGCCGCCAGATCCGCCGCCGATCCCGCATCCTCGACCACAAGCACCGGGACCACGGGGGCCGCGCGGCAGACAGTTTCGGCAGCCACGGATTGCTGTTCGGGGGTCATGTTCGTCTTCTCCTTCAGACCACGCGGGCGCCCGACATCGCCGGGCTCGCATTTTGCCGGAACACTTCAAAGAGTTCCCGGCCCACGCCATGACCATTGTCGCTGAGGTCGGGCGTTGCGGGCACGCGGTTGTGCCACGCGCTCAGGTTGTCGATGATCCCGGCGGTGGCGTCCACCCGGATGATGTCGCCATCCTCCACGTAGGCCAGCGGCCCGCCGTCTGCTGCTTCGGGCGAGACGTGGATCGCCGCAGGCACTTTGCCTGAAGCGCCAGACATGCGTCCGTCGGTGACAAGAGCCACTTTGATCCCACGGTCGAGGCAGACCGAGAGGCAGGGCGTGAGGTTATGAAGCTCGGGCATGCCGTTGGCTTTGGGGCCCTGGAAGCGCACGATGACGATGGTGTCCTCAGTAAACTCGCCTTGCTGGAAGGCCTTCTTGACGCTCTCTTGGTCGTGGAAGACGCGGGCAGGGGCCGTGATCTCTTGCAGATGCTCTGCCACGGCAGAGACTTTCATCACGCCCGTTCCGAGAGGCCCGGAGAGGCGCTTGAGCCCGCCTTGGGGTTGGAACGCATTATCAGCCGGGCGCAAGATTTTCTCATTGAGCGAGGTGCGCGGACCATCGACCCAGACGGCACGACCGTCCTGCAGTTGAGCCTCTGAGCTATAATCACCAAGGCCGTCACCCATCACCGTGACAGTGTCGTCATGGAGGAGCCCCGCGTTGACGAGCTCGCCCATCATATAGCCAAGCCCACCTGCAGCGTGGAAATGGTTCACGTCCGCCAGACCGTTTGGATAGACCTTCGCCATGAGCGGCGTGACGGAGGAGATATCAGCGAAATCCTCGAGCTCCAGAATGATGCCAGCGGCCCGCGCCATGGCAGGCAGGTGCAGGATCAGGTTGGTTGAGCCACCCGTAGCCATGAGGCCCACGATTCCGTTCACAAAAGCCTTCTCATTCAGCACGCGATAGACAGGACGATAGTCGTTGCCGAGCGCTGTGATGCTGAGCGCCTGTTTCACGGCCGCCTCTGTCAGCGCATCGCGCAGCTCCGTGCCCGGATTGACGAAGGAGGAGCCCGGCAGGTGGAGGCCCATGAACTCCATCAGCATCTGGTTCGAGTTCGCTGTGCCATAGAACGTACAGGTGCCCGGCCCGTGGTAGGAGGCCATCTCGGCGGCCATTAGCTCTTCACGACCACATTCGCCTGCAGCGAACTTTTTGCGGACGGCGGCTTTCTCGTCGTTCGGTAGGCCCGAGACCATGGGACCGGCAGGAATGAAGATGCCCGGGATGTAGCCGAAGGTCGCGGCGCCAATGATGAGGCCCGGCACGATCTTGTCACAGACACCCAGATAAACCGCCGCGTCATAGCAGTTGTGAGACAGCGCCACGCCTGCCGACAGGGCAATCACGTCGCGGGAGAAGAGCGAGAGCTCCATGCCAACTTGGCCTTGGGTGATCCCATCGCACATGGCAGGCACACCGCCCGCAACTTGGGCCGTGGCGCCCGCGGCGCGCGCCGTTTGTCGGATAAGCTCCGGAAAGCGCTCATAGGGTTGATGGGCGCTGAGCATATCATTGTAGGCCGTCACGATGCCCAGATTGGGTGCGCGTCCGGTGGCGAGGTCCGTCTGGGCCTCGCCCATGGCGGCATAGGCATGGGCCTGGTTCCCGCAGGTCAGATGTGCCCGGCGCGGGCCTTCAGCGGCGGCGGCTTCCATACGGCTCACGTATCGCGAGCGCGTCTCTTGGGAGCGTGCGATGATGCGGTCTGTGACTTTGGCGATTGTGTCGTGGAGTGGCATTGGCTTCTCCGGAGGAATGAGTCGCGTGTTACTTACGCTGTTCCCGGCAGAGATGATAGCGCTAACAGCGCGGGCGTGGCGCGGTAATTCTTCGCACCAATCGACCCGGGCCTTGCCTAACGGAACCCTGCATTGTCGCCAATTGTGCCGGGAATGCCCCTGTCAAAGGACCCATTTTCCACGGTTTTGCCTAAATTAAGCCTCGATTTGAGAGCATCTCTACGCGTGCCCGCCAATGGGTAAAGGGCAAGAGAGGACATCACATGACCACGTTTATGCGCTTGTTTGCTATTTCTTCGGTTGCGTTCTCACTGGGTGCGTGCAGCACCATCGACACGGCAACCCGGAATGCGCCGCTGGAAGTTCCGAGCTTTCAATCCGTGGCTCCATCCTTCGATGTGACCGAGCTCCGCGTGGTTGTTCCGCGCGAACTGCGCGTCTCGGAGGCAAATGTTTATTACCCGCTGGCCGACATCGTTTGGCGCGGCGAAGCGATCGGCGACCGCCATGTGCAGGTGCGCGATCTGATGGGCGAGGCATTCCAGCGTGGCACGGCTCAGCTTGAGGGCGTGCAGCCGGTAATGGTCGACATCAACGTCACGCGCTTCCATTCGCTGACCGAGAAAGCGCGCTACACTGTGGGCGGCGTCCATTCCATCAAGTTTGAATTGACGGTGCGCGATGCCGCGACGGGCGACGTGATCGTGCCGACGCGCCTCATCAACGCAGATCTGGCGGCCCTGGGCGGCCGTTCGGCGATCGAGGCCGACCGTGCCGGCGAGACGCAGAAGAAGCGCATCTCCGACCATCTGGCCTTCCTGATCCAGCAAGAGCTGACGCGTCCGCTCGTGCCATCGGGCCAGCCTGTCGAGCAAGCCGACATCTGATCGCCCTACACATTCCCCGAAACGGGGCTTAGAGGGGGTGGCATGACGCCACCCCCTTTTTCCGTTGTTCGCCTGAAACCCAAAATGGACCCCCGCCGCATCCGCTTCGGGCATCCTTGGGTCTTTGCAAATGAGCTTGTGCTTGATCGCCGTACCAAGGCGCTCGCACCTGGTTCGATTGCACTGCTGGAGGACTCCGACCGGCAGCCACTGGCGATTGTGGCCTTCAACAGCACGTCGAAGATCATCGGACGGGTACTTTCCCCGGACGTTGAGACCTCGATCGATGAGGACTGGCTGGCGGGCAAGATCGATGCGGCACTCTCGCTGCGCGAAACGCTCTACGACGCGCCGTTCTACCGGCTTGTTCATGCGGAGGCCGATGGGCTGCCCGGCGTGGTGATCGATCGGTTCAGCGACACGGCCGTCTTTCAGGCCAACGCTGCGTGGGCGGATGTGATGAAAGACAGCTTCGCGCGCGTATTGGCAGCGCGGGGCATGCCCAATGTCATTCTGAACGGTACGGGCCGCGCGCGTAGCCTTGAAGGCCTTCCCGAGCTGCGTGAGGTCATCGCGGGCTCCGCTCCCGAAGGGCCTGTCCCGGTGCCCATGAACGGCGCCACCTACATGGCTGATCTCATGGGCGGTCAGAAGACGGGCCTCTTCTACGACCAGCGTCCGAACCATGCCTTCCTGCAGGGTTTTGCTAAAGACGCGCATGTGCTCGACGTCTTTTCCCATGTCGGGGGATTTGGCCTTGCGGCACTGGCCGCAGGGGCGACCCATGTGACCGCAGTAGACGGCTCTGAGCCAGCCCTCGCTCTGGCCACAGAAAGTGCGTCACGCATGGGCGCAGGCGATCGGTTTGAGACGCAGCAGTCAGACGCCTTCGCCGCCTTAGAGGGGTACGAACCCGAAAGCTTCGAGATTGTCATCTGCGACCCGCCTGCCTTCGCGCCCTCCAAGAACGCGCTCGACGCGGGATTGCGAGCCTATGAGCGTGTGGCCAAGCTCGCAGCACCGCTGGTGAAACCGGGAGGCATTCTTGTGCTTTGCTCCTGCTCGCACGCCGCCGATCTCACCAAGTTCCGCACCGCGAGCCTTCGGGGCGTGGGCCGGGCAGGGCGCTCGGGTCAGATCCTGCACACAGGCTATGCCGGGCCGGACCACCCGCAGCACCCGTCACTGGCGGAGTCGGGCTACCTGAAGTCGCTCTTCCTGAGGCTGGCGTGAAGGTCCTCCTCGACGCCTGCGTGCTCTACCCAACGGTACAGCGCGAGGTTCTTCTGAAGTCAGCCCGCGCGGGCGTCTTCACGCCGCTCTGGTCCGACCGTATCCTTGAGGAGTGGCGGCGTGCCGCCGCACGGCTCGGCCCGGTGGCGAATGCGCAAGCGGAGGGGGAAATCGCGCTCATCCGCGGCTTTTGGCCTGAAGCGAGCGTGCGTCCCAAGAAGGCAGATGAAGCGCGCCTCTGGTTGCCGGATGAGAACGATATTCACGTCCTCGCGGCCGCAATCGCAGGATCGGCGGAGGTCCTTTTGACTGAGAATGCGAAGGACTTTCCACGTGGCACGCTCCATGAAGAGGGCATCCGTCGCGACAACCCCGATCACTTCCTGACGTCCATGTGGGTGACACATCCTGAAGCGATTTCCGGTGCCGTGGAGGAGACCTGGGCCGCAGCGCAAAAGATGGACGGATGCCCGCCTACACGCCGAGCGATGCTCAAGAAGTGTCGGCTGCCGAGACTGGCGAAGGCGCTGGAGAACGCAAATGCGCGCTAGGCGCGGTTCTGGTTGACCATCAGGCAGTCGAACTCAACGGCTGCGTCATTCAGATCGGCAACTTTCGAGAACGCCGTCACGCCAAAGCCCGCCGCACGAAAGGTGTCGAGCGCTTCGGTCACGTCCGGCATGCCGTCGTAAATCGTCTGAAACGCCACTTCGGACTGCATCGCCACGACTTGGCCCAAGATCCCCGAGGCGCCTTTAAAGACCTCCAGATCAAAGCCCTGAGTATCCATCTTGAGAAAGATCCGCTCGTTCGCTCCATTGACGGTGATCTCTTCAAAGATCGCGTCGAGACGGTGGACGGGTACGGTCACTTCACGCTCGACCTGATTTTGATCTTCGATCCATCCGGAGGTCTGCGAGGGCGGCAGGAAGGACGAAAAATCATCGCCCTTCATCACATTGAGCTTCAGCTCAGCCGCTTCCGAGCCCAGAGCCACGGGCCGGACCTGCCAATTTGACACGCCCGCTGACTTCTTGGCGAGGAACTGGTGCAGCTCCGGGATCGGCTCAAAAGTCACGAAGGCGCCGTCGAAATCGGTGAAGCGCTGGATGAAGTCGTAGAATTGCCCGCGGTTGCCGCCGACATCGATGATCATCGTGGGCTTCGTCAGGGCAAAGAGCTTGTTGAGCTGGAACGCGTAGTGGTGCCGGGTGATTGCCCCGTCACGGTTCTTGACGAGGTTCCAGCCAAGGCGCCGCGAGGCTTTGCTAAGTAGGTTCTTCATAGAAGGTCGTGGGCCCCGCGCAGTGTATTGCGCTTCCACATAGGGCCTTGGACGGGTTGGGGAAAGCGCGAGCGCGCTAGTTCACACCCCATTTAGCGGCGTTGGCCTCGATCGCGGCGATGCGCTCGTGCGATTTCGGGTGGCTGAGCAACCATGCGGGAGCCGCCCCAGCCCGGGATTTGGTCAGGGCGTCGAGCTTGCGAAAGAGGCTCTTTTGCCCCTCTAGCCCAATGCCAGATTTGAGAAGGAGCGCCGAGGCATAAGCATCCGCTTCGTACTCATCGGCCCGGCTCAAACCTGCCGCGAAGAGGGAGATCACCGTATTCGCAATCATGGGTCCGATGAAGGGAATGAAGCGTCCGATGATCATGGTCAGCGCGGCACGGGCCGCATTCTGAGCGGAGAAATCGATCATGCGCCGCTTGGTGTGACCCAGCGCAACGTGACCCAGTTCGTGGGCCACGACGCTCGCCATTTCTTCGCCGCTCACAGCACCTTGACGGTATTGGTCGTAAAAGCCCCGTGTGATGAAAATCCGCCCATCAGGCGCGGCGAGGCCGTTGATCATCTCCACATCGTAAAGGTTCACTTTGATCTGCGGCAGATCGAGAGCCTCGGCCATCCGCCCAATCAGCGGATCGAGGCCGGCGTCCTTCAGGGGGCGCGACTTCTCAGTCAGCTGCCGCTTCGTTGACCACGCCGAAAAGCGCATCATCACGAAGCCATACGCCACGGCCAGAAGGATCGGTATCAGGTAGCCCATGGCACTGATATGGGCCCGGCGCTGCCTCGCCTCAAGATTAACTTCCTGTTCATCGCGACAAAGCTCTTTCCTCGCTAAGGAGCGGGCGCGGTGGCTATGATCACGAAAGGGTGCGGGCGACCCTTTGAGTTATTAGATTGATGGTTGCACAAACAATTACGCTGGACGGCACGTCCTATTCGCTGACGTTCCAAGATGAGTTCACGGGCACAGAAGTAGACGCCTGGACAGGGCACGGCTCGGACGGTCGTTGGAACACGTCGTTCTCGCCGCACGAAGACGATTCCCGTTTTATCGACGTGAATGGCGAAGGCCAGTACTACGTGGACGTAGACGACCCCGACCTCGACCCAACGATCACCCAGCAAGGCGGCGTGCTCTCCATCACCGCGCAGGAACTGACGGCGGCAGAGCAAGTGCTGGCAGATGGTCAGGAATATGCCTCGGGCATCATGACGACCGAACTCACCTTCGGGGCGGCTGGTGGCTACGTCGAAATGTCGGCCAAGGTGCCCGATCAGCAAGGATTCCTAGCCGCCCTCTGGCTTTTGCCCGCCGATGGCGATTGGTCGTCGGAGATAGATGTCTTCGAGATCCTCGGTCACGACACCGAGACGGTGCACACCAATGTCTGGGAAAACGGTGTGGGCGATAGCGAGGCTATTGCAACGACAGACGTCTCTGATGGCTTCCACACCTATGGTTTGCATTGGACCGATACGGAGATCACCTGGTTTATCGACGGTGTTGAGGTGCGCAGTGAAGCGATGACGATCACTGAAGAGATGTATCTCGCTTTTTCGCTGGCCGTGGACACCACCTGGACCGGCGCGCCCGACGCCACCACGGATTTCTCGGACGCCTTCGAAATCGACTACATCCGCGTCTATGAAGAGACTGCCGATCCAACGCGCAACCCAACGATCCCGGGTGACAATTCATTCACACCGGGCAAGGTCTATGGTGGCACGAATGCTGACGAAGACCTCTACGGCTCGCGCTGGGATGATGAGATCAATGGCGGTGGCGGTGCAGACACGATCTATGGGCGCAAAGGCGATGACACGCTCTCGGGCGGGGACGGGGCAGACACGCTTTATGGTCAAAAGGGCAGCGACCAGCTCTCTGGCGACAATGGCAATGACAAGCTGATCGGCGGCAAGGGCGCGGACGTCCTCGAAGGCGGCGCGGGGACAGATCATCTTTGGGGCGGCGTCTGGAGCGCGGACGGCTTCACCGATGAATTCATTCACACACCCGGAGACGGCAAGGACTTCATTCACGACTTTGAGCTGGGCATCGATCTCGTTGATCTTTCCGCCTATGGCATCAACTTCGCCACGCTCGCTGGTTCAATGCAGGATCAGGGATGGGCGACAAAGCTCGATCTCGCCGCGATCGGCGGTCTCGCGGGGGACATGATCTACCTGAAGGATGTGACGGCAGCGGACCTCTCCGCCGACGACTTCCTCTTCGGCGTAGCTGTCTAGCCACGCGAGAGCATACGCATGCCCTCGTCGATGCCATCGAGCGTCATGGGCACCATGCGGTCTTCAAAAATCTCGCGGATCATCTGGACCGACTGAGTGTAGTCCCACCATTTGCGCGGCACCGGATTGATCCAGAGATGCGCGGGCCATTGATCGCGGGCGCGGGCAAGCCAGACGTGGCCGGCTTCCTCGTTCCAATGCTCATTGGCACCGCCAGCCATGGCGATCTCATAAGGCGACATGGAGGCGTCGCCCACAAAGATGCAGCGATAGTCAGGACCGTAGGTGCGTAGCACTTCGTGGGTGGGTGTCTGCGCGTTCCAGCGACGGCGGTTGTCCTTCCAGACACCCTCGTAGAGGCAGTTGTGGAAGTAGAAAGACTCCAGATGCTTGAACTCCGCCCGCGCGGCCGAGAATAGTTCTTCGACAACCTTGATATGCGGGTCCATGGAGCCGCCAACGTCGAGGAAGAGCAGCACTTTAACCGCGTTCCGCCGCTCCGGCCGCGTTTGCACGTCAAGATAGCCGTTTTCGGCGGTCTTGCGGATCGTCCCGTCGAGGTCGAGCTCATCTGCCGCGCCATCGCGCGCCCAGCGGCGCAGTCGCTTGAGGGCCACTTTGATGTTGCGCGTGCCCAGCTCAACGCCATCGTCGAGATTGCGGAACTCGCGCTTATCCCAGACTTTCACAGCCCGTCTGTGGCGGCTTTCTTTCTGGCCGATGCGCACGCCTTCCGGGTTATAGCCATAGGCCCCGAAAGGTGACGTACCCGCCGTTCCGATCCACTTGGAGCCACCCTGGTGGCGGCCTTCCTGCTCTTTCAAGCGCTCTTTGAGCGTCTCCATGAGCTTGTCGAAGCCACCCAAGGCCTCGATCTCTTTGCGCTCTTCCTCGCTCAGGTGCTTTTCGGCCATTTTGGCGAGCCACTCAGCGGGTATATCGACGGCTTCGAGCACGTCGTCCGCGCTAATCCCCTCGAGGCCCTCAAAGGTCTTGGCGAAGGCCTGGTCAAAGCGGTCGATGTGGCGTTCGTCTTTCACCATGATGGTGCGCGCGAGGTAGTAGAACTCCTCCACGTCGTACATGGCGAGGCCCTGTTTCATGCCTTCAAGAAAGCCAAGATATTCGCGCAGCGAGACGGGCACGCGGGCCTGTCGCAGGTTTTCGAAGAACGGTAGAAACATCGATGGCCCTTCGGCGCTGCCAGTTGGTGAGTTGCTGAACTAGTTAGATTTGCGTCGAACGGCTGGCAAGGCGAACGCTTGATCGCGGACCTAAAGGAACTGTCGTGCTAACGGCGCCACGCCAAGATGCGCAACAGGTCATGAGCCGCGGCAAGCAAGCCCAAGGCATGAAAAGACGGGCCTACATAGGCACCGGCCCGGAGCATTTTCCAATAGGTCGAAAGCTGGGTGCCGAAGCGTCGGCTCCCGTAGAGTTCGGCGCGCAATTGATGAGTCATCTCGAGCGTCCGAAAAGCTGCAGCACCATGCTCAAAGGCGCCGGTCCACTCAGGATCAGATGCCCTGGCTCTGAGGTGCTCCATGTAGGAACTGCAGCTTTGCGCGACATCACCGAGAAACGCGTAATGGGCCGCAGCGCTTGGCGCGCGCACCTGCAGCGCGGCCCTTGCCAATTCCGCGCGGGATCGCCTGGCATATGATCCCGTCAGGGCGCCGTCATGGCGTCGGTAGAGCGCGGCAGGCTCGTCCAGCACGCAAATCCCACCCAGAGCATTTGCAATTTGACAGGTCCACTTATCGTGTCCGATCTCGGGGCGCTCGGGGAAATAGTTCTTTGGCAATGCGCCCCCATCCCACAAGTCGATGACGTCTTTCGAAACCGTCTGGAGAAAGCCCGGCCAAACCCAAAAGCCATATTGGCTGTGGCGGTCTTTCATGCCCGGCTTGATCCGATCAGGGTGCTTGTGTCCGGACTTGGTGAGGTGACCGTCGCAGAGCCATGCCTCCTGCAATACCAGGACACAACTCGCGTTCTGTTCGATAGCTTTCGCCGCATCAGCCAACTTGTGGGGCAGCCAGACGTCGTCTTGATCGCAGAAAGCAATCCAATCGCCATTGCAGCGCTTAGCCGTCTCGAGAAAGTTGCGCGCGTAACCGAGGTTTGTTTCATTTCGATGGATCCGCACCGGGAATGGGGCGCTCCGCGCGAATTCTGACACGCGGTCCAGAGTGCCGTCGGAAGATCCATCATCTCCGACGACGACCTCTAAGGGCAGATGGGTCTGAGCGGCGAGGCTCTCCAGCTGCGCCTGAATGTGCCGCGCGCCATTGTAGGTACCCAATGCGACGGAGATCGAAGTCATCGGGTGAGGTGCGTCAGAGCAGGCGGAACAGGATGATCGAGAGGATCACACCCACGATCATACCAAAGATCGCATGCGCCGCCGCGTATTGCAGGATGTCCGCGGTTTTGCCGTTGCCGCGCTTGGCTTTCCATGCGCCCCAGGCGCCAAAAAGGATCATGCAACCGAGGGTAGGGACCATGGTAGAGCCTCTGCGTGGGCAGCCCTAGAAGGCGGTCCGCCCGTGTTTGATTGGGTTGAGCAAGGCGATCTCGCGCAGGCGTGCATTCACGGCCGAACTCGGGCCGAAGCCGTATCGCGCCCAGCCGAGGCTGTCCAGCCGAACGGCGCGTGCCTCGGAAGCCCGTCCTTGAATGTCCATCGCTTCCGCGCGGAACATCATCAGCGAGGCGAGCAGGGCCGCGTTTTCGTAGCGCGCTGCCGTCTCCAGGTGACGCCCGGTAATGGCGAGGACGCTGACAGCATCCCCATCGAGGAGGGCAAATGCCGCAAGCTGAACAGCGACATAGGCGCGGTGCAATTCCGTGGCTTGTCTGCGGGAATAGATCGTGTCCGCCCGCTGGAAGGCGAGGTAGGCCTCCTGCGGCGCAGAAGCGATCGTCAGGCGGCCCAAGGCATATTGAGAATACCCTTCGCGCGTGTCGTCCCAACCGCGGCTGCGCGAGATGGCGATCGCCGTGCGTGCGGCAACCTCGCGGCGATCGGCAGCAAGACCTGCGCCCAAGGCTTTCGTCATCTCGAACTTCCAGTCCGGTGTGGTCATGGCCTCGAAGTCAGCCGGCAAGCCTTCACCTGCTGGATTGAGCCGCGCCAGAATGGCGGGCAGGGCCGCGCGCACCTGGGTCTCGGACATGCCGTTTCTCAGCTGCGGGCTGTAGTAAGCCTTGAGGATCAGCATATCGAAACCGGTCAGGACCGTATGGATGTTGTCGTCGTTAAAGACGCTGTCGGGCAAGCGATAGAGATCGTTGAGCGGGCCGAGCGCTTGCGCCACTTCTTCGTGCAGACAATCGCGCAGTTCCTGAGGAGCAGCATCAGAGGGCACAAAGATCGAGACTTGCTTGCGCTCGGTCAGGCGTGCCCAGTCTACGCGGATCCCGCGACGGGCCGACTTGAAGTCCTGCCAATCGCGCACGTTCGGCACCACAAAGCAGGCGGCGCCCGGGACAGCCTTTTGCATCTTGGCCTTCGGCAACGCCACGATGTTGATATTTGCATCACTGCTGTTCGTAACAGTGATGTTCAGCCCGGCTTCAACGCGCAACCGTGACAGAAGACGCCCAAGATCCGGCGCTAATGTCACCGGTGCATCGCCCACAACGCGCAAGCTGATCGGACCTTCAAATCGCGTGAACGTGCTCAGTGCGCGCCCGCTCTCCAATCGGAAGGAGAGGTCTAGAAAATCGCGCGCAATCTCCTGGTTCGAACGGGTGGGGCGCTGGATCGGGGTGGGCGCGAAGGTCTTCATCGGGGGCAGGCGGCCAATAGTGGTCGTGGCCTGACGCGACGCGATATCGGTCACACCCATGGGTGCACAGCCCGCCAGCACGAGGAAGGCCGCGAAGAGGCTGCGTTTGAACCCGCGCCCGTGGTCTTTCCGGAGAAGCCGCATCACAGCGCCCTTTGATAACGAATGAAGGGGGTGAGTTCGGCGACACGGTCGTAGAGCTGGCGCGCCTCGGTATTGAAGTCCTGCGTGAGCCAATAGACCGACGGATTTCCCGCCTCATCCGCGGCTGCATAAACCGCCTCAATCAGCTTGCGGCCAAGCCCTGTGCCGCGCGCATCGGGCGACACGTAGAGATCCTGCAAATAGCAGGTGTCTTCGATGCGCCAGCCATGGGGATGAAGCACGTAGTGCACGAGCCCAAGCAGTGCGCCATCACGCTCAGCCACAAAGGCCTGAAACTGGCGAGGATCATCGGAAAGGAGCCGGTCGAACAACGTGCGATGCACGGTCTCGTCACGGCTCGTTTCATAGAAAGCGAGATACGCTGCCCACAATCCAGACCACTCGTTGAAATCTGCCGCTCGGGGGCGCCTCAGCACCACCTCAGCCTCACTATCCGCCACGGGCTTCTCGTCCCTTATTAAATTTAGGAAAAGCTTAGGAATCCCGTGTGGCGGAAAGTTGTGCCAAATGTGGCGGAAATGGGGCGGAGGCCGGATTTCGCCTGTAGTGTGACAGGTTTAGCGCTGTGCGCGCGCCATGAAGGCGAGCTTCTCGAAAAGCTGCACGTCCTGCTCGTTCTTGAGCAGCGCCCCGTGGAGCTTTGGCAGCGCAGATGCCCCGTCGCGGCGGATATCCTCGGCCGTCAGATCCTCAGCCAGAAGCAGCTTGAGCCAGTCGATGACTTCCGACGTCGACGGCTTCTTTTTCAAGCCAGCGGTCTCACGGATCTCGTAGAACTGGGTGAGGGCTGCTGCTAGCAAGCTCTCTTTGATGCCGGGATGATGGACCTCGACAATCTGGCGCATGACCTCAGGCTCTGGGAAGCGGATGTAGTGGAAGAAGCAGCGGCGCAGGAAGGCGTCTGGCAGCTCTTTCTCATTGTTTGACGTGATGATCACCACGGGCCGGTTCACGGCGCGCACCGTCTCACCGGTCTCGTAGACGTGGAATTCCATCTTATCGAGCTCTTGGAGGAGGTCGTTGGGGAACTCGATATCGGCCTTGTCGATCTCGTCAATCAGCAGAACCACTTTCTCGGGCGCGGTGAATGCCTGCCAGAGCTTTCCCTGCTTGATGTAGTTAGAGACGTCTTTGACGCGCTCGTCGCCCAGCTGACTATCCCGCAGACGGCTGACCGCGTCGTATTCATAGAGGCCCTGCTGGGCGCGGGTGGTCGATTTGATGTGCCATTCGACCATCTCCATCCCCAGCGACGCGGCCACCTGGCGCGCGAGCTCGGTTTTGCCGGTACCCGGCTCGCCTTTCACGAGCAGAGGACGCTCCAGGGTGACGGCCGCGTTAACCGCAACCGTGAGGTCCTGAGTGGCTATGTAGCTGTCGGTGGACGTAAATTTCATGATTTCGCACCAAATTATATGCATCTGCGACCGCGAGGCCTGTTGCCCGTTCACATATCGGTTCTTGGCGGCGTTTCCAGCGCTTTTCACGGGTGACAACGTTAAGGAAAACCTTTAGGCCGCCCGTAGAGGAGTGCAAAGGGGCGTGACGGGGACAGGCCAACGAGCCTGGAAAGCGCCTAACGTCGCTCTGCGATAAAAAAAGGTGCGCCATGAAAGCCGAGACTTTCCTTCCTGAAGATTACCGACCCGCCGAAGATGAGCCGTTCATGAACGACCGTCAGGTCGAGTATTTCCGCCGCAAACTCACCGCTTGGAAATCCGAGCTCATGTCCGACAGCCGCGACACCATCGAGGGCATGAAGGACAGCACGCGTAACATCCCGGACATTGCAGACCGCGCGTCCGAGGAGACCGACCGCGCGCTTGAGCTTCGGACCCGCGATCGTCAGCGCAAGCTCGTCGGCAAGATCGACGCCGCGCTGCGCCGCATCGACGAGGGCGAATATGGCTATTGCCAGGTGACCGGCGATCCGATCTCGCTCAAGCGCCTCGATGCCCGCCCGATCGCGACCATGTCGCTTGAGGCGCAAGAGCGTCATGAGCGCCGTGAGAAAGTCCACCGCGACGACTAAACCGGCGGGTTAGCTTTGGCCGTAAAGCCATTGAAAGATCAGAACATCGCCGTGATCGGCGGAGGATTGGGCGGCCTATGTGCCGCCCTTTGCTTTGCGCGTCGTGGAGCGGCGGTGACGGTCTACGAGCAAGCCCCGTCGTTCGAGGAAGTGGGCGCGGGCATCCAGGTCGCCTCCAACGGTTTGCGCGTGTTGCGCACGCTTGGCCTTGATCCAAGCACTGCATTCGAAGGGGAAGGCACCACGCTCCACGATCACATTGGGCGGCGGGTGGCAGTGTTGCCGAACTCTTCCGGTCGCGAGGTGCGGCTGTTTCATCGGGCGGAGCTCTTGAGCCTGCTCGAAACTGGCTGCCGAAGTGCGGGCATTCGACTGGAGCTGGGCACGCGCATCACGCCAGAAACCGCGCCAGAAGCTGATCTGATCATCGCCGCTGACGGGGTGAAATCAGCCTTCCGCGCCCATGTGGCACCCGATCTGGCCGCGCCAGAGTTCTCAGGTCAGGCAGCATGGCGGGCGCTTGTGCAACCTCCGAAACCCATCACGCGGGCAGGGGTCAGTGTCTACATGGGGCCCGGCGCTCATGTGGTCGTCTATCCCATCCAGCAAGGTGAATTGATTAACGTCGTTGCCGGTGAAGACACGGCGGAGCGTGCAGCCGAAGGCTGGCAGCAAGAGGTTTCTCAGGCGGATATGGCCGCGCGGCTGTCTGCTTTTGGCGGCCCGGTGGCCGAACTCCTTGCGCGGGCTGAGAAGGTGCACCTTTGGGGCCTCTTTAACCATCAACTGCCGCCGCGCTGGTCGGAAGGAAACGTCGTTCTCCTCGGCGACGCCGCCCATGCAATGCTGCCCTATATGGCGCAAGGCGCGTGTATGGCGTTTGAGGACGCCTGGGCACTGGCGGCGTCATGGGAGAAATACGATGATCCTGACGAGGCCCTTGGTGCCTATGAAAGCCTGCGTGCCCCGCGTGTCGCCCGCGTGATGAAAGCGGTCCGCGCCAATGCCACGCGCTTTCATCATTCAAACACTGCTGCGCGGTTTGTCGGACATACGGGCCTGCGCGCGGTTAGCACGCTGGCGCCGGGCCTCATCGCGCGGCAGTTCGACTGGCTCTACAATTACGATGTGACGAAGGTCTAAGCGGCGAGCTGGACCCAAATCGGCACATGGTCTGAGGGTTTGTTGCCCGCACGCACGTCGCGGTCGATCACACAATCCTCAAGTAAATCAGCGCATTGCGGTGTAAGCAGGAAGTGATCGATGCGGATACCGTCGTCGTTTTCCCACGCGCCGCGCTGGTAATCCCAGAACGAATAATGGCCCGGGGCGGGCTGGCGCGCACGGAAAGCCTCGGTGAAGCCGAGGTTTAGAATCTCGCGCCAGGCGGTACGGGATTCTGGCCGGAAAAGCGCGTCCTCGGTCCACACCTCTGGGCGCTTTGCATCCTCAGGTTGGGGGATGATGTTGTAGTCACCGGCCATAAGCGCGGGCTCTTCCGCGGCCAACAGCGCCTCGGCACGGGCCTTCAATCGCTTCATCCAGGCGAGCTTGTAGTCATACTTCGGGCCGGGCGCTGGATTGCCGTTCGGCAGGTAAAGCCCGCACACTCGGATCGCACGTTCACCCACAACGGTGGCCTCGATCCAACGGGCTTGCTCGTCGCTATCGTCACCGGGCAGGCCGCGCGTCACATCCTCGAGCGGCAGCTTCGAGAGGATCGCCACCCCGTTGAAACCCTTCTGTCCGTGGGTTTCGACGTTGTAACCCTTTTCCTCGATCAGCTCACGCGGGAAACCTTCGTCCACGCTCTTGATCTCTTGCAGGACAACGACGTCGGGCGCTGCCTCGTCGAGCCACGCCAGAAGCGCTTCGATGCGGGCTTTGACGCCATTGATATTAAAGGATGCGATTTTCATGCCCCCGGTGTCGCCCAGCTAGGGGCGGGGCGCAACGAAAAAGGGCCGGAGCTTTACGCTCCGGCCCTTCGAGGTCGCCTCTCGGGGGAACTTGAGAGGCGAAGGGATTACTCAGCCACCTCGATGCGCTTCTCGTCGGCGACTTCGCCGTTCACGATCAGCTTGGCGATGACGTCGTTCATCAGGCCACGGTTGCTGGAGAGCAGGACGTCGGCGTTTGCACCGGCGTTGACGTCTGCGGAGGCAAGCACGTCACCTTTCAGCGTCTCGAGCACAACCGTGCCGGCGACGTCGGAGCGAACGAGGTTCAGCTCAACAGTGTGGTCGCCTTCGGAGAAGCCTTCCTGGTGGCCGATGAAGGAGCCGGCGGAAGCTGCACCTGCAGTCAGGGCGATGGCGGTAGCGGCGATTGCGAAGTTCTTGAACATGGGTCTTTCCTTTATGTGTGTGGCTCCAGTTTGGTCGGGTCGGAGCCGGTTGAGTTTGGTCCGGTCGGTGGCTTGT
>JBCBFV010000009.1:0-21545 GCA_038527425.1 Pseudomonadota bacterium | reverse complement strand
TCGAACACTCGGGAAGTAATTGGGAGATTTTGGGGGCTTGAACTGCGGATTAACGAATTTCCATATCTATCCCGATTGATAGAAAGTTTGATTTCGAAAGAGCTCTAGAATGACTTCTGAAGAAGAAGGCCTGCCGTCTATACTTACCGATCCTGCGCATGCTGTTCTTGGGGCGGCCGCAGGAGGGTTGAAAAAGGGTATCTCCACCACCGCTAACGATGTCTGGTCTGCTCTCGTCGGAGACAGAGTGCGACAATGGCGAATTAGAAACCTGGTAAATTCTGCTGAGTTCACGGCTGGGTTCCTTAAGCGGAAGGGTATCCCTTTGGATGAAGCGCGGGTTTTGCCCGACGGCGAAGTTTATACTTTGTTCGAAGGTGCGTCCAAAGCCGAGGACCAGACTTTGCAGAGGCTATGGGCACATCTGCTGTCCGAACGGATGAGGCCGGAACCGGAAGACTGTGATACCACGCTCTGCGCAAACTTGTTGTCATCATTATCGCCGAGTGAAGCTGATGCCTTCTTGCTTGTGGCTAACCTTTGGAATTGGGTGAGAGCAGACTCCGAAGCCGAGAAAGAGTTGAGAAAACAGTATCCGTACGAAAGTGATCCTTCAGCTAGTCGTAGCAATTCTGGAGAACCGGAAGCAGCTTACGCTGCGCTTCGAAAGGCTTCGATGGCCAAGTACGAGGAATTGACCGAAGATTCATCGGTCTTTGGAACAGACCGTGAGGGAATTGCGCGAGACGGCCTAGTCAGTAAAGGTCTGATCCAAACTGTGGAGGTCAAAGCCCGCGGCGGTTCTACGAGTGATCCGTTCCGATCTGGGAGACAAGAAGACCTTGGCGCGTTAATCGGTAAGCTGGACACGGAGCAACGACGGCGAGCCGAGATCGAACGAGTAAAATCGGAAATTAGTGAAGGTCCTCTAACCAAAAGGAATGAGGCAGGTCCCGTCAGTATCCTCTTTGCTCTGACGCCCACCGGGAGATACCTGGCGAGCTCGCTCGGCATTTGTGACGCTTAACCCTGCAACCGTTCCACCCCTAAATCTCCTTCGGCGCCGGCGGCCATGGCTTTGGCGGCGGCGTGGCTGGCGGCCAGGGTCGTGTAGTAGGGGATGCGGTCCATGAGGGCGACGTTGCGCATGGAGCGGCTGTCTTCGACCGCTTGGGCACCTTCGGTCGTGTTCATCACCAAAGAGATGCCGCCGTCTTTCATCGTGTCGACGATGTTGGGGCGGCCCTCGTAGGCTTTCTTGACGACTTCGCTTTCAAGGCCCGCGGTGCTGAGGAAGGCTGCCGTGCCTGAGGTGGCAACCAGCGAAAAGCCGAGGTCAACGAGCGTCTGTGCTGTGTCGAGCAGCATGTCCGTCTTGTCGGCTTCCTTGATCGACAGGAAGACCTTGCCCGAAGTGGGCAGCTGCGCGCCCGCGCCGAGCTGGGCCTTGAGGAAGGCGCGGTGGAAGTTCGGGTCGGAGCCCATGACCTCACCCGTGGAGCGCATCTCAGGCCCGAGGAGCGTGTCGACGCCCGGGAAGCGGGCGAAGGGAAGCACTGCCTCCTTGACGGCGAAGCTCGGGATGTTGGGATCGACGAGGTCGAAGGCGGAGAGTTTCTCACCCGCCATGACGCGCGCGGCGATGGCTGCGATGGGGGAGCCCACCGCTTTGGCCACGAAGGGCACCGTGCGGGAGGCGCGCGGATTGACCTCAATAAGATATATTTCGCCGTCTTTCACAGCAAATTGGACATTCATCAGGCCGCGGACGTTGAGGGCCAATGCAAGTTCGCGCGCTTGGCGTTCGACCTCGGCGATGATGTCGGCGCTGAGCGAGTAGGGCGGGAGCGAGCAGGCGCTGTCGCCGGAGTGCACGCCCGCCTCTTCGATGTGCTGCATGATGCCGGCGATATGGACGGCCTCACCATCGCAGAGCGCGTCGACGTCGAGTTCGATCGCGCCGTCGAGATAGCTGTCCAGCAGAACCGGGCTGTCGCCGGAGACGACGACGGCCTCGTTGATGTAGCGCTCTAGCCCTGCTTGATCGCGCACAATCTCCATCGCGCGGCCACCCAGCACGTAGGAGGGGCGGATCACCAGCGGGAAGCCGATGTCGCCAGCAATGGAGAGCGCCTCTTCATCGGTGTGGGCGATGCCGTTGTGGGGCTGCTTGAGTTTGAGGTCGTTGACGAGGGCCTGGAAGCGTTCGCGGTCTTCGGCGAGGTCGATGGCGTCGGGCGTGGTGCCGAGGATCGGGATGCCGGCCTCTTCGAGCGCGTTGGCGAGTTTGAGCGGCGTCTGGCCGCCGAACTGGACGATGACGCCGTGGAGCGTGCCGGCTTCTTGTTCGACGCGCAGGATTTCCATCACGTGTTCGAACGTGAGCGGCTCGAAATAGAGGCGGTCGGAGGTGTCGTAGTCGGTCGACACGGTCTCAGGGTTGCAGTTGACCATGATCGTTTCATAGCCCTGATCGGTCAGAGCAAAGCAGGCGTGGCAGCAGCAATAGTCGAACTCGATGCCTTGGCCGATCCGGTTCGGGCCGCCGCCGAGGATGACGACTTTCTTGGCCTCAGAGGGGCGTGCCTCGCATTCCACGTCGCCCATGACGGGGCTCTCGTAGGTGGAATACATGTAGGGTGTCTGCGCTTCGAATTCGGCAGCGCAGGTGTCGATGCGCTTGAAGACGGCGGTGACGCCTTCCGCCACGCGGGCGTCGCGCACGGCGGCCTCGGTCATGCCCGTCAGCTTTGCGAGACGTGCGTCGGTGAAGCCCATCATCTTGAGGTGGCGCAGGCCGGCCGCGTCAGTTGGCAGGCCGCCTTCCAGAACTTCTGTCTCAGCGTCGATGATCTCGCGGATCCGGGATAGGAACCATGGGTCGAACGCGGTGATGTCCTGGATTTCAGCGTCAGAGAAGCCAAGTCGCATCGCCTGCGCGATAACGCGAAGCCGGTCGGGCGTTTGCTTCGCGAGTTCTGATTTTATGGCAGCATTATTTTGAGCCAACCAGGCACGATAGGCATCTTTGTGCTCCAACGCCTCTTCATACCTCATGTATCGACCTGGCGTCGGATTGGGTGTCATCCCCGGAATTTCAATTTCATCAAAGCCCGTGAGGCCCGATTCCATTGAGGCCAACGCCTTTTGCACAGACTCGTGGAAGGTCCGCCCGATCGACATCGCCTCGCCCACGGATTTCATCGCGGTGGACAGAAGCGGCTCGGCGCCCGGGAACTTCTCGAAGGCGAATTTCGGGATCTTGGTGACGACGTAGTCGATCGTGGGCTCGAAGCTCGCGGGCGTCACTTTGGTGATGTCGTTGTCGAGCTCATCAAGGGTGTAGCCTACGGCGAGTTTGGCTGCGATCTTGGCGATCGGGAAACCGGTGGCCTTGGATGCGAGCGCGGAGGAGCGCGACACGCGGGGGTTCATCTCAATGACGACCATGCGCCCGTCGGCGGGGTTGATCGCCCACTGCACGTTCGAGCCGCCGGTCTCCACCCCGATCTCACGCAGCACGGCGATCGAGCCGTTGCGCATGATCTGGTATTCTTTGTCGGTGAGCGTCAGCGCGGGCGCCACGGTGATCGAGTCACCCGTGTGGACGCCCATGGGGTCCACGTTTTCGATGGAGCAGACGATGATGGCGTTGTCGGCACGGTCGCGGACGACCTCCATTTCGTATTCTTTCCAGCCCAGAAGCGACTCGTCGATCAGGATCTGGTTCACGGGCGAGGCGTCGAGGCCCGTCCGGCAGTAATATTCGTAGTCTTCGCGGTTATACGCCACGCCGCCGCCGGTGCCGCCCAGCGTAAATGCCGGGCGGATGATGGCAGGCAGGCCGATGTCTTCGAGGGCGTCCATGCACTCTTCCATCGTGTTGGCGATGGTGGCGCGCGGGTTCTCGAGGCCGATGCGGTCCATGGCTTCGCGGAAAAGCTTGCGGTCTTCGGCCATCTCGATGGCCGGGCGCTTGGCGCCGATCATCTCAACGCCGAATTTGTCGAGGACGCCCATCTCCTCGAGCGCGAGCGAGGTGTTGAGGCCCGTCTGGCCGCCCATGGTGGGCAGGAGCGCGTCGGGGCGCTCTTTCTCGATGATCTTTGCGACGATCTCGGGCGTGATGGGTTCAATGTAGGTGGCGTCGGCGAGCCCTGGGTCGGTCATGATCGTGGCCGGGTTCGAGTTCACGAGGATGACGCGGTAGCCCTCTTCGCGCAGCGCCTTACAGGCTTGGGCGCCGGAGTAATCAAACTCGCAGGCTTGGCCGATCACGATAGGGCCTGCGCCGATGATCATGATGGACTTGATATCGGTCCTTTTCGGCATCTTCTGGCTCCCCCGGCTGGCAAATTGTCGGCGTTATAGGCATCGGGCGACGCGGTGCAAGTTGGTAATGCGCAAGAACTGCCCTACCTTGCCTCAACGTCCGCAAAATGAAGCCCGCCAGTGCGCCTTTCTCAGGTGCCGTCGGGCAGCGTGGTGGGGACATAAGATGAAGTATGACGCACTTTTTCTCGGATCGATCGGCGTGGTGGCAGACACCTCCGATCTTCAACGGCGAGCGTTCAACCACGCCTTCGAAAGATTCGGCCTCGGGTGGCATTGGGGCTGGGATACCTATGCCGAGCTCTTAAAGCAGACATCAGGCAGGGCGCGGATCGCGGACTATGCCGAAACGCTGGGCGAGAGCGACAGTGTCGATCCCGGCGCGGTCTATGCGGTCAAACAAGGGGCCTTTGACGCGCTCGTCTCGGGCGCACGGTTGCGGGCGCGGCCCGGCGTGGTGGACCTTCTCGCAGCAGCCCGTGCGGCAAAAACGAGATGCGCCTTTGTCTCTACAACCACGCCGCGCCAGATTGCGACGACCTTTCGCGCAGTCGGCTCGGAAGTGCAGGAAGCGCAGTTCGACTACATCAGCAGCGGTGAGGATGTGGCACACCTGAAACCGGCTCCGGATTGTTACCTGCGCGCGCTCGATCAGCTGGGCTTGAAGGCCGAGAATGTGCTCGCCGTGGAAGACACCCCCGAAAGCGCGCAGGCGGCTATTACCGCAGGCATCACCGTCATCGCCTTCCCCGGTCGCGCCGCCTATGGTCGCCCGTTCCCCGCAGGCGTGCCCGTGATGGAATGCCTGACGCCGGGCCTTCTTCAGATGCCACGCCAGACCGTCGCGGCAGAGTAAGGCCACGTCTCCTAACCCAAAGGCTGATTTGGGGCCTACTTTGGGGCAACTGGCGCGATCTGCTGCCCGTTGCGGGTTGACTTCGTGCGCGGTGGCCTGTGTATCGGCGCGAACCTCGAAGGGAGCCCAACATGCACGCCTATCGCAGCCATTCCTGTGCCGACCTCCGCGTCTCTGATGTGGGGAGCGAGATCCGCCTTTCCGGTTGGGTCAATCGCCGGCGTGACCATGGTGGCGTGATCTTCATCGACCTGCGCGACCATTATGGCGTGACGCAGGTGCTGTGCGATCCCGACAGCCCGGTCTTTGCCGAAGTCGAGAAGCTGCGCGCGGAGTGGTGCATCCGGATTGATGGCACCGTGAAGGCCCGTGACCCTGAGCTTGTGAACCCGAAGCTGCCCACCGGTGAGGTGGAGGTCTTCATTCGCGATATGGAAGTCCTCGGCGGCATCGAAGGTGAACTGCCGTTGCAGGTTTTCGGCGATCAGGAGTACCCAGAGGAGACGCGTCTGCGGTACCGCTACCTCGATCTGCGCCGCGAGCAGATGCAAAAGAACATGGTGCTGCGCTCGGACGTGGTGAGCTCCATCCGCAAGCGCATGTGGGATATCGGGTTCAAGGAATACCAGACGCCGATCATCACGGCTTCCTCGCCCGAAGGCGCACGCGACTTCCTCGTCCCGTCCCGTCTTCACCCGGGCAAGTTCTACGCCCTCCCACAGGCGCCGCAGCAGTTCAAACAGCTGATCATGGTCTCGGGCTTCGACAAATACTTCCAGATCGCGCCGTGTTTCCGCGATGAGGACCCGCGCGCGGACCGCTCCCCCACGGACTTCTACCAGCTCGACATGGAAATGAGCTTTGTGGAGCAGCAGGACGTCTTCGACACGATCTCCCCCGTGATTGCGGGCGTGTTTGAGGAGTTCGGCGGGGGCCGCAAGGTCGATGCGCCGGCTGAGTGGGCGCAGATTTCCTACAAGGATGCCGCGCTTTGGTACGGCACCGACAAGCCGGACCTCCGTAACCCAATCAAGATGGAGATCGTGTCCGAGCATTTCGCAGGCTCCGGCTTTGCGATCTTTGCCAAGCTGCTAGAGCAAGACGGCACCCAGATCCGCGCGATCCCGGCGCCGGGCGGTGGCTCCCGCAAATTCTGCGACCGCATGAACGCCTTTGCCCAGAAAGAGGGTCTGCCCGGGATGGGCTATATCTTCTGGCGCAAGCAGTCGTCCGACAGCATCGCACAGGAGCGCGGGATCTCCGTCAAAGAGGTAAACGCGCTGATCAAATCCGGCGAAGTCGTCCTCGGCGAAGAGGCTGCAGGGCCGCTCGCGAAGAACATCGGGCCCGAGCGCACCGAGGCGATCCGCCAGCAGCTGGGCCTTGGCGTGGGCGACGCGGCCTTCTTCCTCGGCGGTAAACCGTCGGCGTTTGAGCGCGTCGCAGGCAAGGCCCGCACCGTCATCGGGGACGAGCTTGGCCTGACGGATCAGGACCGCTTTGCCTTCGCCTGGATCGTGGACTTCCCGATCTACGAGCGCGACGAAGAAACCGGCGAGCTCGACTTCGAACACAACCCGTTCTCCATGCCGCAAGGCGGGATGGCGGCGCTGGAGGGCGACCCCCTCGATGTGCGCGGCTTCCAGTATGACCTGGCGTGCAACGGATACGAGCTCGTCTCCGGCGCGATCCGGAACCACAAGCCCGAGATTATGTTCAAAGCGTTTGAGCTCGCAGGCTATGGTCCTGAAGAGGTGAAGAAACGCTTCGGCGGTATGGTCAACGCCTTCCAATACGGCGCACCGCCCCACGGTGGCTGCGCGGCGGGCATCGACCGCATCGTGATGCTCCTGGCCGATCAGGAGAACATCCGCGAGGTCATCATGTTCCCGATGAACCAGCGCGCCGAGGACCTGATGATGGATGCCCCATCGGAGCCTTTGAACGAGCAGCTGCGTGAGCTGTCACTGCGGGTCATCGACCCCGAATAAGGGCACTGAACTCGGAATTAGAACGCCAGCTCCCGGACACGGGCGCTGGCGTTTTCATTTGGGCGCCTATCCTCCTGCGCGGCCGCCGCAAATTTCTGCGACGGACAGGCGCCCGTTGGCCGTATAAGCTCCATATACGTTGATCGTGACAGGAGCAGGCAGGCGCTAACATGGCATTCGACCCCCTCACCGCCGTCCATCGTTTCGGGCTCGGGCCATCGCCCGAATTTGCCCTGCCCCAAGCGGCTGATGCCTTGCTGGAAGAGGCCGCCGCCCGGGACCCCTTTGCCCGCAGCCATCCAATCGTAACCACCGACAAGCTCTTCGCCCTCGATGTCACCTATCGCGAAAAGCGCGGCCTCGTGCGGGAGGCCGAAGGCCAGGCCGCCAAGGACGCCGCCCGAGAAGAGGCCCGCGCCGTCAGCAGGCAAGCGCGCGACCGCGCCTTTGATGATTTTCGCGCGCTCTTTGTTCGCCATGTCGGCAGGCCCTATGGCCTCAGCGAGCGCCTCGTCACCTTCTGGAGCGACCATTTCACCGCCGTAGGCAGCGGTGCTATTGGCCAATACGGCGGCGCCTCCTACGCCAACGAAGCCATCCGCCCCCACATCATGGGCCGCTTTCCGGTCATGGCGCGCGCGGTTTTGCGCGCGCCGCTGATGCTGAGCTATCTCGATCAGGTGCTCTCAACGGGGCCAAACTCGCTGATCGGAAAACGCCGCAAGGGTCGGGGATTAAACGAAAACCTGGCACGGGAATTCCTCGAACTTCATACGTTGGGCGTCGACGGCCCCTATAGCCAAGACGACGTCCGCCAGCTTGCGACGCTCCTGACCGGGCTCTCGATCGAGCGTGGCAAGGGGTTCGTCTTCCGGCCCGGCATTGTGGAGCCCGGCGCCGAGCGCGTGCTCGGCCAGAGCTATGGCGGGGATACGATCGATGCCATTGATGCGGCGGTCGAGGATTTGGCGCTTCACCCCGAAACAGCCCGTCACCTCGCGCGCAAACTCGCGGTGCACTTTGTGTCTGATACGCCCGACGATGGTCTCGTGCGCCATATCAGCACCCGGTATTTGGCCTCGGACGGCGATCTTGCGGAAACGACCGCCGCGCTTTTGGAGCATCCCGCCGCCTGGAATGCGGCGCGGCAGAACGTGAAGTGGCCTATCGACTTTGTATCGTCTTCGCTTCGGGCGCTGGGCATTTCGGCCAGCGCCATTGAGAGCGCGTCGATGCGCGATGTGCGCACGCTCGCGGTCAATCCAATGGGGCGTATGGGGCAACCTTGGGGAAGTGCACCCGATCCTGCCGGCTGGGAGGAGGAGGACACTTCTTGGATCACGCCTCAAGCGGTCGCTGAGAGGGTAAGCTGGGCGATGCGCGCGCCGGTCCGCCTCACCTCTGAATTGCCTGATCCTCGCGATTTGCTGGCGCTCGTTGCGGGCGACAGCGCGCCACCCGAACTGCGCTTTGCGGTGGACGCCGCGCAAAACCGGCAAGAGGGCGTCGGGCTCGTCCTCGCGTCTCCGAGCTTTCAAAGGAGGTGACCATGGACCGCCGCAGCTTCCTGAAGTCTGGTCTTATCGGATGTTCCGCCGCCGCAAGCCCGTTGCTGACGCCCATCACGCTGGCCTCGGCCCCGTGGGAGGGTCGTTTGGTCGTGATCATCCTGCGCGGGGCGCTTGACGGGCTTGATGCCGTGCGCCCCTGGGGTGATCCGGACTTTGTGCCCATGCGCAAGGAGTTGCTCGGACGCGACCCCGAGCAACACGCGATCGGCAACTTCTTTGGCCTGCACCCCGGCCTCGCCGGGCTGGTGCCGATGTGGGAGGCGGGTGAGCTTGCAGTGGCCCATGCCGTCTCCACACCCTATCGCGATAAGCGCAGCCACTTTGATGGTCAGGCGCTGCTTGAGGCGGGTAACGGGGGCGACCCTTTTCAGATTGCCCGTGATGGGTGGCTGAACAGGCTCCTTCAGATCGCGCCGGACGTTGAAACACGGACCGCTTTCGCGGTCGGCCGGGACAGGCTCCACATCCTCTCAGGGCCGGGAACGCATGCGACCTGGTCCCCCAACACCGCCCTTCGCTTGTCGCCGCAGGGCGCGCAGCTCCTCGAGCTCATCTACCATGATGACCCGCTCTTTCGCGATGCCGCGCTGCAAGCGATGGACATCATCGAGGGGATTGAGACCGCGCCTGCGCTGGACGACGACACCATGGAAGACATGGAAATGATGGCCACGCCCAGCGGACCCACAGGGCGTGTCACGGGTGAAGTTGCCCGTTTCGTGGTCGAGCAACTGAGGCGCGAGACGAGGATCGCGTCCTTCTCGATCAACGGGTGGGATACCCACGCGCGCCAAGGCCCTCAGATCACACGGAAATTGGAAGAGCTGTCCCAAACGCTTGAGCTTCTGAAAACAGGCCTTGGGCCGGTGTGGGGCCAGACCGCCGTGCTCGTCATGACAGAGTTCGGTCGCACCGCGCGTGTGAACGGCACCAAAGGCACGGATCACGGAACCGGCGGTGTGATGTTTGCAGCGGGTGGTGCCGTGCGAGGCGGTCAAGCGTATGGTACGTGGCCAGGCCTCGCGGAAGCAGATCTCTACAAAGGGCGCGACCTCATGCCCGTTCGCGATATCCGCGCCTATGCTGGCTCGGCCATGCGCGGGCTCTTCGGGACATCCGTCGCCGACATTGAGAAGGTGATTTTCCCCGGGCTCGACATGGGTGCCGACCCCGGATTGCTACGTTAAAGAGCTGCGGATTCCCGCGCCATTTTCAGGTCGGATTCCGCTTGCATGGCCGTGGCCGGCGCAACAACGGCCGTGACGATGGCACTTGTCAGCATCAAGACGCCCACAGTCAGAACGGCCCAATCAACTCGTGGCGTTACAGTAGCGTCGCGAAGGTGTGTCGAAATCTTTGACAGCATGGCTGTGTTCTCCCAGAAAGCCCCCGTTTTGGGTGCTGCAGGATATCGCGGGATATTGTGGCTGCATTGTGAGCGAGCGAGGGCGTTTCGTTGCAGAAATCAGACGATTTTAGTGCTTGGACTGGGGCCGCTGCTCCGGAAGGGGCCACCTTGGTGGGCCGCTACGCGCGGCTCGAGAAATTGAGCGCGGAACACCATGCTGCCGGGCTCCATGCCGCCTTTGCGGGCCCGGAAGAACTCTGGGAGTTCATGCCGTGGGGGCCGTTCCCGTCGGAAGATGACTTTCGGGATTGGGTCGCATCGTACGAGGCCAACCCTGACTTCTGCTACTACGCCATTTGCGATGCCCTGTCGGGAGCGCCGCTTGGAAAAGCGTCACTCATGCGCATCAACCCGGCGCATGGTGTCATCGAAGTTGGTGGCATCACCTATGCGCCAGCCCTGCAAAAGAAACCTGCGGCGACCGAGGCGATGATGCTGATGATGCGCTGGGCGTTCGAGAACGGCTACCGGCGCCATGAATGGAAGTGCAATGCGCTAAATCTGCCATCGCGGCGCGCCGCTCAACGGCTCGGCTTTTCCTACGAAGGGACGTTTCGCCAGCACATGGTCGTGAAAGCCAAGAACCGCGACACCGCGTGGTTTGCCATCACGGACAAGGAATGGCCTGAGCTCAGTGCCGCCTACGACACATGGTTGTCGGCGGACAATTTCGACGCGGACGGAAATCAAATCCAGCGATTGAGCGCATTGACCGCGCCACACCGCGTCGCCAGCGATCCGATGATCTAGACGAACTTCTCACGCAATCCTCAGGCCTCATCAGGGTGTAGAGCGCGGCTGAAAGTTGAGCTGATCCAAGCAAATCAGATGCCACTCCCCTGCGGCCCCGTGACCTGCACCCGCCAAGAACGAACGTCCTGGAGCACTGGGCTCAAACGGCCTCCCGCGTCCCCAAGCGATGCTCCAGCATCGCCGCCATCTTGCCTTGCTCGTCTTTGCTTTCCGGGGCCCTCGCCAGCTTCTGAGCTCGCCCCGTCAGGGCATGATCGCCCACGCAAAGTGCAAGGCTTTCAATGAACTGAGCTGCATAGGAAACCTCGCCAGCAAGCAACGCCTCCTGCGCATGCGCAATGTCATCATGAAACGCGATGGAATCCGGCTCAATTGCATCTTCTGCGATAGCGCGGGGCCCGGTCGGATGTCGCTCTTTTGGCACATGGGCAAGAACCGCCGACTGAAACGCCCCGATCGACGAGATCGGTTTTGCGAGAAATCCATCCGCGCCCGCCGACAACGCGTTATCTTCAAGCGCATCATCGCCCGACATCGCAAGGATCACTGAAACCCGCGGCGTCACCCCCGCCAATTCCTCAATCAACTCTGCGCCGGAGCCGTCTGGCAATCCCAGATCCACAAGGACGACCGAGGGTTGATACACCCTAAGATGTCGGCGCGCCGAACTCAGGCAATCTGCCCGCCTGATGCGCGCGCCGGACCTCAAACACACCAGCCGGATCGCCTCGCAGGCATAGCGGCTATCCTCCACAGCCAGAACGGTCTGGCCCAGCAACGGACGCAATGCCGTGGGTGGCTGCGCCTTTAGAAAATCGTCCATAGAATCCATGTGGTCCTCTCTCTCAGGACCGAGTAAACGCCATGAAGGCTAATGAGATATTAATCGCTCAGTACAAAAGAGGACGCTATGATCGGACGCTTGAACCACGTGGCCATCGCCGTGCCGGACCTTGAGGCCGCCGCCGCCCAATACCGCACCATGCTCGGCGCCAATGTGGGCGCGCCACAGGACGAACCGGATCACGGCGTCACCGTCATCTTCATCGAGCTCCCCAACACCAAGATCGAGCTTCTCTACCCCCTGGGGGAGGGCTCCCCGATCCAGGGTTTCCTCGACAAAAACCCTTCCGGCGGCATCCACCACGTCTGCTACGAGGTCGACGACATCCTCGCCGCCCGCGATCACCTCAAATCAGAGGGCGCCCGCGTCCTTGGCGACGGGGAGCCAAAAATCGGCGCCCACGGCAAACCCGTCCTCTTCCTTCATCCCAAAGACTTCCAGGGCACGCTCGTCGAACTCGAACAGGTCTGACCTTCTTCGTGCCAATGTACTTCCGCCGGAGGCATCCCCCCGGCGCGACCCGCACAGGAGCTCCTCATGGGCATCACATCTGCCATCGTCCTTTATGCCGTCATCTGGTTTCTCACGCTGCTGTGCGTGATCCCTGTCCGCCTCGAAACCCAAGGCGACAAAGGTGAGATCGTGCCCGGCACGCATGCCGGGAGCCCAGTCAATCCGCAGATGAAGAAGCGATTCCTGATCACGACAATCATCGCCGCCGTGCTTTGGGCCATCATTGCAGGAATTATCCTGTCCGGTTGGATCACTGTTCGGGATTTGGACTATTTCCGCCGAATGAGCTGAGATTGTCCTCAATTTGAGAGCACAGCGACATTTTGCGCAACGTAACAAGCGTCTGTGAATTGCGTTGGACGCCAGAACCAGCGATATTATGCCCCGGTAACCATTGGGGGGTTGTACAATGAAATTCCAAACGCTTCTTGGCGCGGCCTTTGGCACGCTTTTTGCCGGCTCTGTCGGCGCTGTGACACTCGATTTCGACGGTGGGGTCGGTATCACGCAAACGCCGGACGGGCCGGTCTACGTTCAGGATGGCGTGACCTTTGGCCTGAGCTCCAGCGGGGGCGACGGCCCGGCGCTCTTCAACAGCGATTGCGGCAACAGCTGCAATGGCGACGCAGATCTTAAGCCTGCCATACAGGGCGAAAACGGCGTCGCGGGCAACGTGCTGATCCAGCAGAACCCGAATGAGACGAACCCGAACGATGATCCGAACACGCTCTTTCTGACGATCACGCTGCTCAGCGACGTGCAGCTGATCTGGACGGGCGTGTCTCTGATCGACGATGGCTTCTATGTGGCCTCGACGAGCCTCGACACGTTTCTCGATGATGCAACACTGACAGGCGAAAGCGAGACCGAAGAGCTAAGCTTCACATCCTCGGTCCTTGGTGAGGGCGACAGCGTGACAGTCTCCTTCTTTACGACGAAGGGCAAAGCCGGCGCCTCCGGTGCGATCGACAACCTGACCTTTGCACCCGTGCCGCTGCCAGCCTCCGCGCTGCTGCTGCTTGGGGCTCTCGGCGGCATGGCCGCCATGCGTCGCCGCAAGGCCTGATCGCAGACCTCACAGAAGAGAAAAGGCGGCCTCCGGAGCCGCCTTTTTTCGTTTGCTTCATCCTCGGCTCGTGAGGCTGTGGTAGATATGCGTGAACGTCGCGGCCCCGAGGATCGGGATGATCAGATTCAGGATCGGGATCATCAGGGGCGCCGCCATCAGGCAACCTGCCACCCAGACAAGCCCCCCGTGCTCGCGCCGAAGGTCGCGGGCGCCCGCGCGCCCAAGATGCCGCATTGCGGCCAGGGTGAAGTATTCTCGCCCGAGAAGCAGGCCGTTCACCCCGATGAAGATGAAGGGCGCGGCAGGCGGGAAGAAGAAATAGAGGATGAAAGCCACGACGTTCGCCGCAAGAAGCACGCCGAGAAAATTCACCGTGTCCCGGAGCCCGTCCCAGAAGCCCACCGGCTCAGGCGCTGCGATGTGGGGGTAGTATTTGTCTTCTACCGCGCGCGCCACCTCATCAAGAAAGAGGGACGTGATCGCGGAGGCCACCGGGATCATCAGAAACACCGAGACAAAGAGCATCAAAAAGAGCGAGCCCCAGCCCAAGAGATCACCCAGCCAAGTGATCTCCGTCCCGCCGGGCAGCACGATGGGCTCGTTCGTGAGGCTCTGGATCAGCCAAAGAAGCCCAGCATAGGCCCCGATCAGGAGCGCGATCGTCAGGCCGATGCCGCGAAAGAGAACGGACCGAAACCGGGGGTCCCCGATTTGCCCGATCGCTTTGAAGAAGGCCTCAAAGATCATTTGGACATCCAGGTCGTGGCCTCGTCGAGGTCCGGACGCGGTCGGTCGGCGGGTGTCTCGCTGCAGCTGCCGATGTGGATGATGCCCGCGACGCGCTCATGCGCTTCGCAGCCGAACGCCTCTGCCGCGAACTCGGGATCATGGCTCAGCGCACCAGAGAGCCAGATCGCACCCCAGCCCGCCGCCAGGGAGGCGTTTACGAGCGACAGGCACACCGCGCCTGCGGAATAGGTCTGTTCCACCAGGGGGATCTTGCCCTCTTTCGGGCTCTCGATCACGGCAATGGCGAAGGGGCTGTCGGCGTACTGAGTATGGGCGAGCGAGGGCGCATCGATGCGTTCGATATGGGCGGGCGCGATCTCGGCGATGCGGCGGAGCGCGGCCTCCTCCAGCACCACAAAGCGCCAGGGGACGAGCTTGCCGTGATCCGGCACGCGCGCGGCCATGCGCAGGAGCGTCTTGACCTCGCCCTTCTTCGGCGCGGGCTTCGACAGCGTGCGCAGGGGCCGCGAGCGGCGGGTCAACATGAAGGCCATGGCGGGGGTAATCTCGGACATCTTTTGGTTCCTCTTGCGGGTATCCGGCTGGCGGGGCGCTTGCTCGTCTGCTCAGGTAATTCCGCGAGGGCCGTTTTGAAAGGGCTATCGCGTGCCGTGATAGGCGGCGAGGTCGTCGACCCAGTGGGAGGCCATCACCTCGAAGCGGGGTCCGGGCTGGCGCGCGGCAAAGGTCGCGGCAAAAGGATCGGGCGCTGTGGGCGCGTCTGGTGCCAGCACTTCGAGCACCGCGTGGCCGCAGAAGGGCACGTAGACTTCCGAATATCCGCCTTCATGCACGAGCACGAGCCGCCCCGCGCAGAGCCTCTCTGCGGCGTCTTTGGTGCGCGTGGTTAGCGCGTGGAATGTCTCCGCCGTGGCCAGCATCCGCGACAGGGGATCGATGGCCGCCGCATCAAAGCCGCAAGCGACGATGATGATGTCGGGCTTGAACGCCTCGAGCGCGGGAAGGACGATCCGGTCCATGGCGTGGAGATAGGTGGTGTGGCCTGCGCCCGGGGGCAGGGGGACGTTGATATTGGCCTTTGCGTCAGTCTCCGCGTCGCCAGTATCGAGCGGATAGTTCCGCTCCTGATGAAGGGAGATCGTGAGCGTGTCAGGATCCTCGGCATAGATCGCCTCGGTCCCGTTGCCGTGGTGCACATCCCAATCGAGCACCGCCGCGCGGAGCCCGGGGCGCGAGGCGCGCGCGGCCTCGAGCGCGATGGCGATATTGGCGAGCAAGCAGAACCCGTTCGGGAAATCCGGCAGGCAATGGTGCCCCGGTGGGCGCGACAGCGCATAGGCCGTCGTCAGCGCGCCCGACATCACCGCCTCAACCGCGCCCTTGGCGAGACCGGCCGAAAGCGCGGCGAGCTCATAGCCGCCTGCGCCAAACGGGGTGCGGAGCCCCAGCTCACCCCCCTGGTCGTCAGAGGCGGCCTTGAAGGCGCTCAGATAGCTTTCGGGGTGCACACGGCGCAGGTCTTCCTCGGTGGCGGCCTCCGCTGTGCGCAGATCGAGGTGGGCTGCCATGCCGGTGACATCAATGAGGTTCTTGAAGCGCCGCTTGGTCTCAGGGTTTTCCGGCAGCCCGCCGGCGGCCAGCGGCTGGACGAGCCCACCCACGGGCAGCGTGAAAGCGTAGTTCCCGCCCGAAAACCAAAAGCAGTGTTCATCCCAGAAAAAGCCCGGCTTCATGTGTCACCCACGCGGTAGATGCCCTCTGGCGCGTTCAGGGCGGCGGCCAGATCGCGCACCTGAGCGAGCGATAGGGTGATCTTATGCACCTCCTCGGTGCGGGGATCGAGCTGCTCGACCGTGACGCAATCGTCAAAAGCCTGCAGCACGACATCTTCTTTCAGCGGCTTCGTGCCTTCATCAACGAGGGTCACGACCGTGGCGTCGAAATCATGCTCTACGGTAAACATATGGGCAGAGTAACGCCGTCCCTGCGCCCCGCAAGCACAATGCGTCCTCACATCCCTGTGGAGGGGGTGGCGGTGCCCGGACGGCCCGCTATGCTCTGAGGCGAACGGTGGAGGGTGACCTATGATCCTGCGAATGCTTGCACTTTTGGCGGTTGTGACGCTTGCGGCCTGCGAGGCACCTGTGATTGCGGCACCGCCCGCGGCCACGGGGTCAGCAGCGCTCGTCCAAACAGGTGCGTTCGCGCCGCAAAGCGTGCAAAGCTTCGAGCAGATCGTGCGCCGCATGGAGCCTGTTGTCGAACGCGAGTGCCGCATTCGCGCGCCGCGGTTGAACTGCGATTTTGCCATTCAGATTTTTGACAATCCGCGCCTGCCGCCCAACGCTTTCCAGACCCTCGATGACACCGGGCGCCCCGTTCTGGGTTTCACGGCGGCGCTTATTGAAGACGTGCGAAATGCCGATGAGCTGGCCTTTGTTCTGGGGCATGAGGCGGCTCATCACATCGCCGGTCACCTGTCCCGTCAGGCCGAGAATGCAACGCTTGGCGCGGCGATCTTTGGGGCCCTGGCGGCTCAGACGGGTGCGACCGCGGATGGGGTGGCCTCCGCGCAGGAGCTGGGCGCCGCCGTTGGGGCGCGCAGCTATTCCAAGGATTTTGAGCTTGAGGCTGATCGCTTGGGCACCATTCTAACCCAGCTCTCCGGGTATGATCCGCTCGTCGGCGCGGCCTACTTCAATCGGATCCCAGACCCCGGAAACCGTTTCCTCGGCACGCATCCCCCCAACGCCCAACGCATTGCGGTGGTGCAGGACACCGTTGCCGGGTTCTGATGTCAGGAGCTGATGGTGTGTTGGCCTAGGCGACCGGTGTCGCCCCAAGCGCGATGACGATCGCAGAAAAGAAAAGCGCGGAGCCCGTCAGCACGAAGGCGTGCCAGATGGCCACGTTAAATCGCAGGCTTTCCCAGTGGTTGATGAACGCGCCAACCGTGTAGAGCAGACCGCCAACCATCATCAGGCCCACCGCGAGCGCGGGCACCATCGTCACGAGCGGCACGATCAACACGACGCTCGCCCAGCCCATTGCGATGTAAAGCAGCGTCGAGGGCATGCCTGGTTTCAGCCACTGCGTGAGTTTCCCCACGGCGCCGATCAAGGCCACCGCCCAAATCAGGCCCAGAACCACATAGGCAAAGACACTGCCCAGCACGACGGCAAGCGGCGTGTATGTGCCCGCGATCTTCAGGTAGATGGCGGCGTGATCGATGCGCTGGAGTGTCGGCCTCACCCGATCCCACGGCGTCATGTGATAAAGCGCCGAGACGGTGAAGAGCAGGATCGCCATGGCGCCATAAACACTCACCGCCGCCACATCGAGCCCGCTGCCTGCCTTGTTCGCGTAAAGGATCAAGAGGACTGTGGCCGCTACCGAGGCCACGATCCCAAGGATGTGGACGGTGCCGTCAGCAAGGCGTTCGGGAGGCGAATACATATAAGCCATGATCTGAAGCTAACATGATCACGGTTAACGTCAGGTGTCTTCTGATAAACTTACTGTTTACGTTTCGTTAAGCTGCGCGCGCTTTGCGGCGCAGGTGCCAGCGGTAAATCACTGGTGCCACGAGATAATCGTAGGTCGCAGCCGCAATTTGTTTGATCACGGGAAGCGCCACGAGACGCGCCAGCCAATTGTAGCGCGGCATCTGTTGCCACAGCACGATGAAGGCTGGAATGCCGCTGAGAAGCTCACCCTCATGCTCCACATAAAGGCGCCGCGCGGCGGTGTCCTCGTCGATCCCCCAAGCGGCGCGGTCCGGCCCGTTCAGATCATCGAACTGAATGGGTAGCCCTTCGCTCCGGGCATAGGCCGCGTAATGGTTGATCTCGAAAGAGCAGACGGGGCACTGGTCGTTGTAGAGCACTTTGGTCATGCCCCAGACATATGTTCCCACAGCTCAACGACCAGCCTGTCAGGACGTCGCAGCAAGATAGCGCGATCGACCCAACCCGCGCTAAGAAGCACAGGCGGAGGACAGGTTATGAACTATTTTTTCCAGCGGCTTTACTGGCGGTTTGTTTGGAGCTGGGCAGGCACCAAGGATGCATGGACCCATGAGCATTCTTTCAGATCATGGGTCTGGGCCAACGTTGTTTCGGCTCTCTTGGCGTTCTTGCTGCTCGAGGGCGCTGATCGGGCGCTGATCCTCGCGGTGGGCGTTTTGGTTCTAGCCGCCGAAGCGATGAATACCGCGATCGAGCGCACGGTCGATCTGATCAGTGAAGAAAAGTCTGACCTCGCTCGACGGGCCAAAGACGCAGGGAGCGCAGCTGTCGCCCTGACGGCCGTAGCCGCGGGCGTCGCGTGGCTTGCTGCTTTGTTTGGGTAGCGTCGTCGCCTAGCGACGGCGGTCGCGACGCGAGGACATGGGCTGGAAAGCCACGCCTACATGGGCCTCGCAGTAGGGCTTACCCTGCTGCACCGGCAGACCGCAGAACCAGAAATCCTCAGTCGCGGGGTCACCCACGGGCCATTTGCAGGTGCGCTCGGTCAGCTCCATCAGAGAGATCTTTTTCGACGTCTTTTCGACCTCGTTGACCTTGGCGAGGGCTTCGGGGCTGATCTCATTGGCCGAGGGCTGCGGTGGCAGCGGCTGTCCTGCTGGGATGATCTTGCGCGCGGCCGGCGACAGAGCCCGTTCGGGCGCGGCGCTTTCGGTCTTAGGTTCCGGGCGCGGTGGCACGGCTGGTTCGGTCTTGGGCTCGGCTTTGGGTGCCGCCTTCGCCTTCTTCTCAGGCGCGGCTTTCGCCGTGGCGCCCGATCCCGCACGGTTCGACAGACCCAAACGATGTACTTTGCCGATCACGGCATTGCGGGTAACGCCGCCAAGCTCCTTGGCGATCACCGAGGCGGATTGACCTTCGCCCCACATCTTCTTCAGGATTTCAACGCGTTCGTCAGTCCAGGACATGCTCTTCCTCGGTCGTTCTCATGGGCAGGGGGAACCCGCTGGCCCTCTCGAGCATCACTGTATATCCAACGCGCTCACCAAGAACAACGGGGACATGCAAGAAATGTCACATAGCCAACACAGCAAAATGGGCGCGAGGCGCTTTGGCCGGGTGAATTGGATGGGTCTAGTGACGCTGTGCGAGCGGGAATGCCGCCGTTTTCTTGCGATCCCAACGCAAACCGTGTTGGCACCCTTGGTGACGGCAGGCCTATTCCTGATGATCTTCTCGATCGCCTTCGGAGAGAGCAGGGGGGACGTCATGGGCGTGCCTTTCATTACCTTTCTTGCGCCGGGGCTCATGGCCATGAGCGTTATTCAGAACGCTTTTGCCAATACCTCGTCGTCGCTGATCTCCGCCAAAGTGATGGGCAATATCGTGGATACGCTTATGCCACCGCTGTCCGGGGCGGAACTCGCGGTAGGCTATCTTGTCGGCGGGATCGGGCGCGGCATGATGATTGCGCTCGTGCTGATGGCCGCGCTCTGGCTGGTGCTGGGGATCTCTGTCGCCCATCCGCTGGCCATGCTGGGCTTTATCATCTTGGGGTCTGCGTTCATGGGGGCGCTTGGCCTTTTGGCGGCTATGCAGGCCCAAAAGTTCGACCAAATGGCCGCCCTAACGAACTTCGTGGTGACCCCTCTCGCGTTTCTTTCCGGGACCTTCTACTCCGTCACCGCGTTGCCGCCGGTTCTCGAGGCGATCACCCGCATCAATCCGATCTTTTACGCCATCGACGGCATCCGGTGGTCGGTGCTGGGGGTGTCTGACAGCTCCCCGCTTTTGGCTTTCGGGGTGCTGGGCGCGGCCACGGCAGCGGTAACGCTGCTCACTTGGATTGGTTTTCGGACAGGCTACCGCTTGAAGCCGTAAGCTAAACCATTCAGCTGCGCCACTAATTCACGGTAAAATCACGCAAAATCGGTTTTCAACCTCTGGCCTGGTTCATACCAATAAGAGGTAGTCCAGGAGTGAGATATGAAGCATTATTTGAAACTTGCCAGCGTCGCATTGGCCCTTTTTGCCGCCCCTCTCAGCGCGCAGACAAATGTGGAAGGGGTGACCATCGATAACAGCTTTGTCCAGAATGGGATCGAATGGCAGAAAGGACGTGGCAGCGTAGATTTCGCCGTTAAGGCATTTTCGACGGCTGAGGGCACATTGAAGTTCTGCGGCGCCGTCATGATCAACGGCACAAAAGGGGGCGCGGCGCGCAAGGTCCCGCGCGCATTTGTCTTTGAGGTGAACAACCGCAAGATCGTGCGCGGCTTTCACTGGATGCCGCTCGTTTCCCCCAACAAAGGCTTCGTTGGGTCCGAGGCCGCCTGTCGCGTCTACCCGAATGTGAAGATCAACAAAGACACGAAGTTCGGGTTCTCTATGTCCCAGAACTCGTTCCACGGGTAACTTCGGTCTTTAAACCTTCCGCCGCGCGGTTCAGCGCGGCGGCATGGCAGACAGCGCAAATTCTGAGACAAAGAGCACCCGATTGTGGGTGCTCTTCTTCTTTTGCGCGACTGCGCCTTACTCAGCGATTTGCTCTACCACGCGCTGTGCACAGTCTGCGTCCGGTTGAGCATCCGGAAAGCCTGCGACCCCGACAGCACCGACAAGGGCGCCATTGCTGGAGAAGACGGGCTGACCGCCGGGAATGGTCACGATGCGCGGGATGTCCTTGAAGGCAGGGATTGCCTCCATGATCGGCCCGATATCACCCGACGGTTGGTAGAAGTTGAGGGCGCTGTAGGCCTTGAGGTGGGCACCCTCATAGGCTGCCGGCAGCACCTCATCAATGCGCGCCGCAGCAATGATCTGATCGGCGCGGTCAATCACCACGACGGCCACACTGGCATTAGCGTCCCGCGCCATGGCCACGCAGGCCGCGACGCCGCCTGCTGTGGCTTCATAGGGCAGGTAATCTCGCGATTGCGCAAAGCTTGATGTTGCGGCGAACGCGATGACACCCGCGAGGATCGGAGTTTTGAACGGTCTCATTGGATTTCCTCGAACGTTAGCGGGTCACAGACCTGTGGCGTAGCTGGTCAGGCGGAAGCTCTCGGGCTTCACCAGCGCGCCCATAGCCGCGAACTCATCGGCCCAGCTTTGCGCTTGAGCATTCAACGTCTCCATGTCCGGGCGGTTCGTCCAGTAGTTCACGCAAAGCCATGTGCCGTCCTCGCCTTGCCCGACCGTGCGATAGAGAAGCGTATCGTTCTGGTTCATCTTTTGCGTGATCGCCTCGAAGAAGGCGCGCACCTCGGCAGCATCCGCATCCTCGGCCTGCTCGAAAAGCACAATCTCCACATGTTTGGGGACCCGCAGGTCATCCGCGCCAACCTTTTGTGTCATGCCACCCTCCATGCGTTTCAGAGGCATCTGTAGTGCTGTGGGGCGGCTGTCGGGTTCTGCGAGGGGCATGCCACTTACCGGCCGCGCTCCGAAGTAGAGGTGCCCAGCTGAGACATGCAGAACCTCGTATTCCGTT
>JBCBFV010000008.1:0-21557 GCA_038527425.1 Pseudomonadota bacterium | reverse complement strand
GTGCTCGCCTTCCCGGCGGACATCACGTTCATGGACAAGGTCGAAGACATCAAGAAAGAGATGATGCTATTCAACCGCGCGGGAAATAATGACTTTGTCATCCGCGGCCTAGATGTTGAGGCTTTGGGCAAAGGCGAATTCCTGCTGCGCCTGACCGGGCCGAAAGCCTCCGACATGGGCCGTCTTGATGCGCTGGGTGAGAGCCTCGTTCAGCGTTTTGGCGACGATGTCGAAGGGCACCATATCACCAAAGGTGCTTTGAAGATCGCCGCGAAGGGCTGGGCTCTGGACTACCTGAACCGCATCCGCCCCGCGCCGGATCGTATCGAAGTGGCGGACGTTCAGCCCGCGCACGAGATCACGCCGCGCCTTGCATCGGGCGCCATGTCTCACGGTGCTCTCGTGGCCTCGGCGCATGAAGCTGTGGCCCACGGCACCAACATGGCTGGCGGCATGTCGAACTCCGGCGAGGGTGGCGAACACATCTCGCGCTACGGCACGATCCGCGCCTCCCGCATCAAGCAGTTCGCATCGGGCCGCTTTGGCGTTTGGGCCGGATACCTTGCCGATCCGAACCTCGAGGAGGTCGAAATCAAGATCGGTCAGGGCGCCAAGCCCGGTGAGGGCGGCCAGCTGCCTGCACCGAAAGTGACCGTGGAAATCGCAGCGGCCCGTGGCGGCACGCCGGGTGTCGAGCTGATCTCGCCCCCGCCCCACCACGATACCTACTCGATCGAAGACCTCGGTCAGCTGATCCACGACGCAAAAGCCGCCCGCGTGCGGGTGATCGTCAAGCTCGTGAGCTCCGAGGGCATCGGCACCATCGCCGTGGGCGTGGCCAAGGCCGGCGCTGACGTCATCAACGTGGCCGGTTCCACCGGTGGCACGGGTGCCGCTTCCGTGACCTCGCTCAAGTACACCGGCCGCGCGGCCGAGATCGGCATCGCCGAAGTGCACCAAGCGCTCTGCGCCAACGGCATCCGCCAAAAGGTGATGCTGCGCTGTTCGGGCGCGATGCAGACCGGCTCTGACGTTGTGAAAGCCTCCCTCCTCGGCGGCGACAGCTTCGAGTTCGGGACGACCGCGCTCATGATGCTCAAGTGTGTCATGGCCAAGAACTGCAACGTGAAGTGCCCGGCGGGCCTGACCACGAACCCCGAAGTGTTCGACGGCGACCCCCGCGCGCTTGCGCAGTACCTGCTCAACATCGCCCATGAAGTGCGCGAGATCCTCGCCATGCTGGGCTTCAAGTCCCTCGACGAAGCGCGCGGCCGTGCGGACCTTTTGCACCTGCTCGACCACGACGCAGCCGTGGGCAAGCTGAACCTGCGGGCGATGCTGACGAACGTTCCTGAGATCACGGTGGAGAACCCCACCTATCTGGAGCGTGACTTCGAAGTCGACGATGGCCTGCTCGACCAGGTCAAAGCGCGCCTGCTCGACGGCAACGAGACCGAAATCACGCTCAAGCCGAACGCACCGCTCAACAACCGCAACAAGACGCTGGGTGGCCAGCTCTCGATCGATATCGAGCGCTTGCTGAACCACGAGATGCTGCGCCTGCCAGCTGCGGCTCACCAGGACAGCCGTGGCCGTCGCTACCTTGATCCACGCTCCATCCGCGTGGTCACGCAAGGCTCTGCTGGCCAGTCCTTTGGCGCGTTCTGCAACGATGGCATGGTCATGGACCACACCGGCACCTGCAACGACGGCGTCGGCAAAGGCGCCTCGGGCGGTGAGATCATCGTGAAATCGCCGGGCGGCTCGAACGGGCGTGAGAACGTGTTGATCGGCAACTTCGCCCTCTTCGGCGCGACCGGCGGTCGGACCTTCATCGAAGGTCAGGCGGGTGACCGTTTCGCAGTCCGCAACTCTGGCGCCACGGCTGTGGTCGAAGGCGTGGGTGACTTCTGCGCGGAATACATGACCAACGGCGCGATCCTGAACCTTGGTGGTTTCTCAAAGGGTTACGGCAACGGCATGTCCGGCGGTTTCGCCTATCAGTACGACCCGCTGGGCGAACTGAAGGACGCCATCAGCCACGATTCTGTCTTCATGGGTACGCTCACCGACGGCTCCGCCGAGGGTGAGATCCACAAGGATGCGGTCTTCCAGATGCTCACGTGGCACTACGAGGCGACCGGCTCCAAGAAGGCTGAACAGCTGCTGTCTGATTGGGCCACCACCCAACACCACATGGCGTGGGTCATGCCCAAGGCGCTGCTACAGTATCAGGACCAGGAGGCGATCCTCGCGGCCCGTTCCCGCAAGGACCTCGTCGACGAGCTCGCCACCGCGCTTTCCATGCACCAGATCATGGAGCTCAAGCGCGGTTATAAGAACGGCCGTCCCGTGCTGCGTGGTGCCATGCCCTCGTATGGGGAGATGGACAGCGCCAACATGTACCGCTTGGTCAACGCCTACACCGTCCTCGAGATGGCGCAGGTTCAGGCCGAGAAGCGCGTGGGCGCAAATGCCGACCAGATCTCCAAGGACAAGGCCGTCAAGAACCTGATCCTGACCGAGGATTACGCGCTGATGATGGCGCTGGCCAAGCACGCCAAGCAGGCCGTCGCGGATTACTCGGATGAGGAGCTTGCCGCTCTCGTCGCGCACAAGCGTCTGAGCGACTTCAAACAGGCCCTGTCGATGCGCAACATCCTGAGCATGGACAGCCCCGGCACCTATGCTTGGATCATGCACCAGTCCGCCAAGAACCGCGCGGCCCTGGGCGAGATCCCGTCCTTCGACGAACTCTTCTCTCAAAATGCGCTGCCCGATCTGATCGCGCGCACCGCTGCGGAGTAATTTGATGGCTCAGATATCTCAGCAATCACCTTATATCCCTGCCGACGCCCCGTTCTCCGGTGACCAGCGCGCTTGGCTGGGTGGCTTCCTTGCGGGCCTCCACTCCCGCGCAGCCGCGGGCATTGCAGGCGGCGCCGTTGCGCCCGGTGCCCAGCAGGTTCAGGCCAAGCCGCTCGACATTCTCTATGGCACGCAAACGGGTAACGCCGAAGGCCTCGCCGAAGAGGCTGCAGCGCTCTGCAAAACCCGAGGCTTCCAGCCCCGCGTGAACGAGCTCGACGCCATCGAGATGGATCATCTTGCGGCGATGGAGAACGTGATCATCGTTGTCTCCACGTATGGCGAGGGCGAAATGCCCGATAACGCGCATATGTTCTGGGAGGCGCTTTCTGCTTCCACCGCGCCGCGCATGGAGTCGCTCAACTACGCCGTGCTCGCACTGGGCGATACGTCCTACGACGAATTCTGCCAGGCCGGTAAAGTCATCGACACGCGCCTCGAACAGCTAGGCGCCAAGCGTCTTGGCGCGCGGATCGACTGTGACGTGGACTTCGAAGATGCAGCTTCCGCGTGGCTCATGGAGACGGTGCCCACGGCGGACGCGAACGCGGCCAACGTCGCTGACGAGCCGCTCGTTGTGGCCAAGAAGGAAGGCTACAACCGCAAGAACCCGTTCCCTGCGCCGATTGTGGAAAATCGGCTTCTGTCGGGCACGAACTCCGCGAAGGAGATCCGACATATCTCCTTCGGTCTGGGTGAAAGCGGCCTGAGCTACGAAGCCGGTGATGCGCTGGGTGTGATGCCAATCAACGCCCCTGATCTGGTGGACGGCTGGCTGCAGCGCCTTGGCGCAAACGCCGATGACGCCGTCGAAGGCCATGATGCGCCGCTGGGAGAGCTCCTCACGCACCGTTTCGAGATCATGACACCGGGCCGCGAGTTCATTCGCGAGATCGAAAAGCGCGCGGGCCACGATGAGCTGACCCATGTGCAGTCAAACGGCGACAAAGAAGCGCTCGAGGCGTTCCTGTGGGGCAAAGACGCGCTTGATCTGATGAACCTGAACCAGGAGCTGAAGCTCTCGGCAGATGAAGTGGTGAGCTGGCTGAAGCCGCTGCAGCACCGCGCCTATTCGATCTCATCTTGCCCCGTGGCAAACCTGGGCGAAGTGCACTTGACGGTCGCTGCTGTGCGGTGGATGGCGGAGGGCCGCGCGCACAAGGGCGTCGCCTCCACCTTCCTCGCGGACATGGCACCAGAGGGCGCTGAAGTGGGCATTTTCATGAGCCCAAACAAAAGCTTCCGCATACCCACGGATGACAGTGTACCGATGGTCATGGTGGGCCCCGGCACTGGCATCGCGCCTTTCCGCGCCTTCCTGCAGGCCCGCCGCGAGCGCGGCGCAGCTGGCACAAACTGGCTGTTCTTCGGCGACCAACACCGCGCCAGCGACTTTATCTACGAAGACGAGCTTTCCGAGATGTCCTCATCTGGCTTGCTAACGCGCCTCGACCTCGCCTTCTCGCGCGACCAGAAAGAGAAGCTCTACGTCCAGCACCGGATGGAAGAGAACGGCAAAGATCTCTTCGCGATGCTCGAAGAAGGCGGCCACTTCTACGTCTGCGGTGACGCAACGCGCATGGCAAAGGACGTAGACGCCGCCCTTCACCGCGTCATCGCGGAACACGGTGGCATGAACGACGACGCAGCTGCCGAATACGTCAACACGCTCAAGCGCGAAAAGCGCTACGTCCGCGACGTGTACTAACCATATCGTGGCGGCCCTGATCGGGCCGCCGAGATACTCTTGGTGCTCCGCATTAAGAGCGGTTCTAGCCGCGGGTTGTGAGGGGCCAGCCCCTCACGCTCCCCGAGGTACGAAGCACGAAGAAAAGCGGGGACCCGTCTTCTTCGCGCACATGTACTTCCGCCGGAGGCATCCTTAGGCAGCAACCCTCTGAGAAAGCAGGTCGTGTAGTGCCGTGATCTCTTCCGGGCGCAACTCATGACCGCCAGCATGCACGTAACTGGCCACTTCCGCGCCTTGATCATTGAACCACTTCAGGAGCTTTTGGCTGTCTGCCCAAGGCGTGATCGGGTCGTTTTGGCCTGCGGTGATCAGCACTTCCTTTCCGCGCAAATCGACCGGACCAGGGTTCCAAGGGATAAGGGGGTGCAGCAGACCAGCGCGACTTACCAGATCCGGATGCTCCATGATCATCGCGGCGAGGATGTTGGCCCCGTTCGAGTAGCCAAAGGCATAGATTGGACCGTCATGGTCGAAGCTGCGGACGTAGGCCGCCATTTTCTCGACCGCGCGGGACAGGTCCACCATGTCGTAGACGCCTTCGCCGGTCCGTCGGAAAAAGCGAGCGGCGCCGAATTCGCTGACGTCTCCGCGCGGCGAGACCACCGTCGCTTCAGGCAAAAGTTGGCGTGAGAGGTCAAAGAACTGATCCTCGTTGCCGCCCGTGCCGTGGAGCGCAAGGAGGAGCGGCGCGCCGCTCCTCCCTTCTTGAATGCGAGCCTCGTAGGTCATGCTGCGATCTCCGGCAGGAGCTTCTCAATCTGAGGGCGCAGGTGTTCGTGCTGCGTCGGCAGTTTGAGCGCCTCCCCAAGGTGGGCCGTATCCTCGTCCCGGTCAAAGCCCGGCTCGTTGGTGGCGATCTCAAAGAGCACACCGCCGGGCGTCCGGAAGTAGATCGCCCAGAAGTAGTCGCGGTCGATGACGGGCGTGACGTTGTAGCCGGTGTCCATCAGATGCTTGCGCACACGGAGCTGCGCCTCGCGATCCTCAACGGCGAAGGCGATGTGGTGTACGGAGCCGCCGCCTTGGCGAGCGGTCGGCGCGCCGGGAAGCTCTTCCAAGTCGATCGTATCGGCCGCGTTTCCGCTTTCGACGAGATAGCGCGTCACGTTCCCTTCGCTTTCGGCCTTCTGGTAGCCCATGAACTGGAGGAGCTCGCCAGTGGCTGCTGCATCGCGCAGGGCAAAGCGGGCGCCACGGAAGCCAAGCACGCCTTCTGCGTTGCCGACACCGTTGCCGGTCCAGGCCTCGCGGCCGCGCTCTTCCGATTCCACCAGGGCAAAGGCATCGCCGTCGGGGCCCTCGAACGACAGACGCTGCTCACCGAAGGCCGACCCGGTTTGAGAGGCCATGCCTTTTGATGCGAAGCGTTCCTGCCAGTAGGGCAGCGCACCTTTCGGGACTGCGAATTCGGTGACGCCCACCTCGCCCGTGCCGCGCGCGCCCTTGGGCATGCCGGGGAACGGGAAGTAGGTCATCACGGAGCCGGGCGTGCCAACCTCGTCACCGTAGTAGAGGTGATAGACGTCAGGCGCGTCGAAATTCACGGTCTTCTTCACCCGGCGCAGGCCGAGCGTATCCGTGAAGAAGGAGTTGTTGGTGTTCGCGTCGCCAGCCATGGAGGTGACGTGATGGAGGCCTTTGATATCGGTGATCATGGTCGTGTTCCTTTGCTGTTGCCCCATAGATAGCGGCCAGAAAGGTGACGTGAATTGTAATTATGATCGATTTACTATTACATCTTGGACAACAATGGACGAGATCAAACCCATCCGCATCTTCCTCGCCGTGGCCGATCAGCTCAGCTTTTCAGGCGCCGCGCGGGCGTTGAACATGACGCCCGCAACGGTGACCCGCACGATCGCCGCGCTTGAGGAAGAACTCGGCGCGCAGCTTTTGTTGCGCACCACGCGGGCGGTCTCGCTTACCGCCGACGGGGCCGCGATTGCAGCGCGCTACCGCCCTATTCTTGAGGAATTCGACAAAGCGCGGGCCGAGATCAGCGCCGCGCGCAGGCCAGATCGAGGGCGGCTCAGGATCAATGCGCCGCTTTCACTGGGTCTGCGTCTGATGCCTCAGGTCGTGGAGGCATTCCGTCTGGCCTATCCAGCCATCGAGCTCGACTTGCACCTCACGGATGCCTTCGTGGACATCATGGAGGAGGAGTGTGATCTCGCCATCCGTGTTTCTGGGCCGCCCTCAGACGTCTCGACCATTTGGCGCAAACTGTGTGAGGTGCCGCGGCACGCGGTGGCCGCTCCGGCGCTTTTTGATCGTGTGCCAGAGCCGCTCCACCCCGATGAGATCGATCCTGAGACCGCCCTCTCCTATTCCGAGACGGGATCGCCAGAGACATGGGTTTTCACGAAAGGCGCCGCCAAGCGCAGCGTGACCGCGGGCACGGGCGTCGTCAGCAATAACGGCGATCTGCTCTATGGGCTTGCCCGGGCGGGGGTTGGCATCACCGTGCTCCCGGACTTTCTGGTGGAGCCCGGCATCGCCAAGGGCGAGGTGAAACGCGTGCTCTCGGATTGGGACCTGCCCTCACTCTGGCTCACACTTTACTACCCGCCCTATGACGCGCTGCCGCCGCTTGTGGCGACGTTCTCGACCTTTTTTGAGGACTACCTGCGGCAGACCAACGGGCTGACCTTCGCGGCGGGCACCGCTTAGAGACCGCCCGCGCTGGTGATTGCGTCGAGCTTGTCTTGATCGAGCCACCAGAACTCCACCCCTCGGTTGAAGTCATAGAGCGCGGGCTCTTCTGGCATACCGAAGATGTCCCAGACGGCCACACGGTGGAAGCCGAGGTACCACGCCCCGACCCAAATCTGGCGGTCGCGCAAGACGCGGTCGAGGGCGGCGACGATCACGTTCAGCTCCTCCCGGCTTTCGGCGGCGCCAGCGCGTTCGATGAGCGCGTCAACCACCGGATCAGCGAGGCCCGAAAGGTTGTTGGATCCTTCGGCCTCCGCCGCAGCCGAGCCGTAAAAAGCGCGCATGTTGGCACCCGGCGTGACGGAGACACTCCAGGCTGTGAACGACATGTCGAAGTCGAATTTCTGGCGCCGTTCGGTCCATTGCGAGGGATCGAGCAGAACGAATTCTGCGTCGATGCCGAGGCTGTCGAGGTTCTCGACGAAAGGAAGGATGATGCGTTCGAGGCTGCGGCTGTCGTCCACGATCTCGATGCGCAGAACCTCACCGTCGGCGTTGCGGCGCATGCCGTCGTCCCCGACAACCCAGCCCGCGTCGTCCAGCAAAGCCGAAGCGCGGGAAATCGCGCGGCGATCCCTCAGGCGCGGTCCGCCGTTGTAGGGGCTAAACGCCGTTTGCGTGAAGACCGTCTCGGGCAGCTGATCGCGGAACTCCTCAAGGATTTCGAGCTCTGCGCCTTCGGGCATGCCCTCGGCCTGCATCACAGTGTTTTCAAAGAAGCTGTCTGTGCGCTGGTAGGCGTTGTAGAACACGCTCTCATTCGTCCAATCGAAGTTGAAGGCGAGGTCCACGGCCTGGCGCACACGGATATCCTGAAACTTCTCGCGGCGCAGGTTGAACCACATGCCCTGCGCGGTGGACGGGCGCCCGTCTTCGATGAGCATCTGCTTGACCCAGCCGGCCTCGGCAGCCGGGAAGTTGTAGCCATTGGCCCAGGAGGCAGAGCGATACTCTGTCCGCATCGTGTACTCACCAGCGGCGAAGGCCTCGAGCCCTACGAGATCATCGACGAAGTACTCATACTCGAAGCACTCGAAGTTGTTCTTGCCCGCATTCACGGCGAGGTCGTTCGCCCAGTAGTCCGGGTCCTTGCAGAAACGCAGGCTGCGGCCCTGTTCGAAGTCATCGAGAAGGTAGGGCCCGGAGCCCACGGGCACCTCAAGCCAGGTTTCGTCGAAAGGCGTCTCTTCGCCGTAGAAGTGCTCGGGCAACACCGGCAGGCCGCTGATATCGCCGGGGTAGGAGCTTCCCGCCCCTTCGGCGAGGTCCAGCCGCACCCGGTGGTCGCCTTCGGCCGTCACAGCCTCAACGCCCGCCAGGAGGTTGCGGTAGTAGGGATGGCCCTCGGTCTTGAGCTTGTCGAAGGTGAAGACGACGTCAGAGGCCGTCAGCGCCTCGCCATCGTGGAACCGCGCCTCCGGGCGCAGGTTGAAGATGATGTAGCTGAGATCTTCCGGGTACTCGATGGTTTCAGCGATGAGGCCGTAGATGGAATCGGGCTCGTCATGGGCGCCGACCATCAGCGTGTCGTACATGTGGACCGAGACTTCAGGCGCGTTGTCGCCCTTGATGATCCAGGAGTTGAAGCTGTCGAAGGTCCGGTTTCCGAACAGCTGGCGCTGCGCCATTGTCCCGCCCTGCGGGGCCTCGGGGTTCGAATAGTCGAAATGGGCGAAGTCCGGGCCGTATTTCAGATCGCCAAAGGCGGAGTATCCGTGGCTGATGGTGACTTCTGCTGCCGCCGGGCTGGCCACGAGGGCCGCGAGAAGAAGTGCGCGCATGTTCTATCTCCCTGTTTGGTGTAAGGGTTGCGCGATGGGCGCAGGTGTCAAGGCGCGGCCGGGGTACTAAGGTAGGCAGATGACGGAATTTTCATCTCTGGCAGAGCTTTTGGCGCATCCGGCCGACACAGTGATCGATGTGCGCTCGCCTGCGGAATACGCCGAGGATCACATCCCCGGGGCGATCAACCTGCCCGTGCTCGACAACGAGGAGCGCGCCGAGGTGGGGACGATGTACAAGCAGATCTCGCCCTTTCGGGCCCGCAAGATCGGCGCGGCCAAGGTGTTCCGGAACGCTTCGCGCCACATTGAGACCGAGCTTGCCGACAAGGAGGGCGGCTGGCGCCCGCTCGTCTACTGCTGGCGCGGTGGGCAGCGCTCCGGCTCCTTCGCGTGGATGCTCAAGGAGATTGGTTGGCGCAGTGAGGTGATCGCGGGCGGCTACCGCACATTCCGCCGCCTCGTCGTCAAAGCGCTCTATGACGATCCGCTACCAGTGCCCGTCATCCGCCTCGGCGGCTACACCGGCACCGCCAAGACCGAGCTTTTGCCCCTGATCGAAGCCGCAGGCGCGCAAGTCATCGATTTGGAAGGGCTGGCGCGCCACCGGGGATCCCTTCTTGGCGCATGGGCAGAACCGCAACCTTCTCAGAAAGCCTTCGAGACGGAGCTGGCCGTCGCTGTGACCCGGCTCGATCCATCAAGGCCTCTGCTGGTGGAGGCTGAGTCCTCCAAAATCGGGCAACTGACGCTGCCACCCTCGCTATGGGCCGCCATGAAAGAGGCGCCGCTCATCGAGGTCTCTGCGCCCATGGCTGCGCGGGCGCGCTACCTCGCCCGCGTCTACGAAGACATTTTGGCCGATGGTGAGAAGCTACGCGAAAAGCTTTCTCCCCTGCGCCGGGTGCGCGGGGCTGCGACGCTCGAGGCTTGGGATGGGTTGATTGCGGCAGGCGACAAGGTGGCGCTGTGCCAATCGCTGGCTGAGGAGCACTACGATCCGGCCTATCGCCGCGCCCAGAAAGGGCGCATTGAAGTGCCCGTCACGGAGCTCGCGCTGACTGACCTGAATGAAGCAACGCTTCAGGCCGCCGCGATAAAGATCGCTCAGATGATCGAGACGCCCGAACCTTCCGTCACGCGCCCAACAACGGCCGCCTGAACTCCAACGTCCCTAAGCTCCTCGACCACACCCTCATCCGCGACTGCAGCGAGGAGGCCACCTCCGGTCTGAGGATCGTAGAGAAGCGCGCGCCGCGGATCCTCGGTGGCATCGCCAGCTGCATTCTCCGGGTAGAGCGTGGATCGAATGCCATCTGTTGAAAGCTGCAGCGCGCCGTCGAGGAGAGGCACGTGCTCCAACCAAAGCTCCGCCCCAGTGCCTGAGGCCTCGCAGATACCTTTCAGATGTCCGTAGAGACCAAAGCCCGTGACATCAGTCATGGCATGGGCGTCTTTCAGGATCGCCGCGGCTTGAGCCTGGGGCGCGGCCATGGCCTCCCAGGCGTGGAACACGTCCCAACCCCGGGCACGGCCCTGCATCGCAGCGGCCATGAGCACGCCGGACCCAATGGGCTTCGTGAGCACAAGCACGTCGCCCGGCTGGGCGCCTGCCAACGTAATGGGATCGTCCTGCAGGCGGCCTGTCACGGTGAGCCCCAGGGTAAGCTCCGACCCTTGGGTCGTGTGTCCGCCCACCAGCTTGGCGCCCGTCGCTTCCACCGCCGCGCGTAAAGCGCTCATCAACTCACCCAGTTCGCGTGCGGCGAGCTCTGAGGACTGGCGCGGGAGAATGACCGAGGCAAGCGCAGTCTCGGGCGCCGCACCCATGGCCCAGACATCTCCCATGGCGTGGGTCACCGCGATCTGGGCCATGCGTACAGGATCGTCCACAAAGGCACGTAGGTGATCGACCGAAATGACGCGCCCGCCCTCAAGCAAAGCGGCATCGTCGCGCGCGCCCTCCGGGCCCAGCGCCTTTTGCAGCGCACCCTGCCCCACCTTCGAGCCGCAGCCCCCACAGATCATCGCGGGCGCAGAGCCCTTGGCACGTGGGAACGGGACCTTGCTCATGTCCGGCACCGGCTGGTTGAGCTTGGTCATGAACTTGTCGTCGATGTCGTCCTTGAGCTTCCAGAGGCGGTCAGCCGTCGTGCTCAGCCCCCATTTCTCGCCCAGCGCCGTTTTGCGGCCCAGCGAGATCAGCTTGAGGTAGTCCTTTTGCGGCACATAGGGCTTCTTCGGACCGGAACCCGACAGCGCATTGCGCAGGTTCGCCGTGAGGAACGGCGCCTGCCGAACGGCATAGACGCCCGACTTTGGTCGAGGTGTCTCCATCGCGGCGCAGTCGCCCACGGCGAAGATGTCGGGGTCGCGGCTGCGTAGGTAGCGATCGACCGGGATGAAGCCCGCCTCATCTGTGAGGCCTGTCGCCTCGAGCCACGGATACGGGTTCGACCCCGCAGCGCCGACGACGAGGTTGGCCGCGATCTCTTCCCCGGTTTCCAGAACCACTGCGTCCGCGCGCACGGCCGTGGGCTTCGTGTTTTCAATCAGGCGCACGCCGTGATCTGCCACCGCCGCACGCAGAGCCGCGGAAGCACGAGGGCCCAGAGCCGCGTAAGCCGGCCCCTGATCGATAAGCGTCACCTGATGCGCGCGACCGTCTTCACGCAGCGCGTGAACCATGGCCATGACCACCTCGGCTCCAGCCACGCCCGCGCCAAGCACCACGATCTCAGCCTTACCCTCTCCGTGCTCGCGGTAGCCCTTCCAGGCCTTGGCAAAGAGCGAGAGTGGCTTAGCCGGCAACCCATGCTCCGCAAAGCCCTCAAGTCGGGTCAGCGTGCTCGTGATGCCGACATCGACCGAGGCCACATCGTAAGAAATCGGCGGGCGGCCGGGCACGTGCACCTGTTTAGCCTCCCGGTCGATCGCATCGGCCTTCCCGATCACCAACCGTGCGCCCGCACGGCGGCACAGGCGCACCAGATCGATATCAAGCTCATCACGGAGGTAGTGCCCGGCGATATAGCCCGGCAGCATGCCCGAATAGGCGGCCACAGGCTCCGGATTGATAACGGTCAGCCGCGCGCCCGGCAGTGGGTTCATCGCCCATTCATGGAGCACGAGGGCATGGGTATGCCCGCCACCGATGAACACGAGGTCTTGCGTGAAGGGGTGCTGTTCCATGGGGCGGCGTATCTCCTGCAGGCGCATCGGTCGCCCGGCTTTCTCTTCCCAGCGCATCTAGACCATCCGAGGCGTTCTGCGCCATCACCTTCGCGTGGTTGCGCCGTGACCGGCTTTGCGTAGGCTGCGTGGCGGGAGGACACCAAGATGAGACAGACCTGGCGCTGGTTCGGCCCGCCTGATCGCGTGAGCACCCGCGATATTGCCCAAGCTGGCGCTGAAGGCGTGGTCACTGCCCTCCATCACCTGCCCGCGGGTGAGGTCTGGAGCCCCGAGGAAATTGCCAAGCGGCAGCACGAGGTGGCGATCTTAGAAGACGGCTCTCCCTCCGGGCTCACGTGGGACGTGGTGGAGAGCCTGCCTGTCTCCGAGGCGATCAAGCGCCAGGATGGCGATTGGCGCGCGCATCTCGATGCCTATCGAGAGAGCCTACGCGCCTTGGCAGGCGCTGGCATCGAGACCATTTGCTACAACTTCATGCCCGTTCTTGATTGGACACGCACCGATCTGGCGCACAGGCGCCCCAATGGCGCGACCTGTATGCGGTTTGACCTCACCGACTTTGCGGCGTTCGACATCCACATCCTCGCTCGCGACGGCGCGTCTGAAGACTATGCTGACGCTCTGCAGGCAGCGGCGGCGGAACGATTTGCCTCGATGAACGATGACGCCTGCGCAGCACTCGCGCGCACGGTCACCATGGGCCTGCCGGGGGCAGCGGCTGGGTATTCACTCGCTGATGTGCGCGCGCAGCTGGCGCTTTACGCCCAGATCGATGCAGCACGCCTACGCGCCCACCTGATCGACTTTCTTTCTGAGGTTGTGCCTACGGCCGAGGAACTGGGGCTGCGGCTTTGCTGTCACCCCGATGACCCGCCTTTCCCGCTGATGGGGCTTCCGCGCGTCATGTCGACGGAGGCCGACTACCAAACGATCGTTGATGCGGTGGAGAGTCCTGCGAATGGAGTGACGCTGTGCTCAGGATCGCTTGGTGCGCGGCCTGACAATGATCTGCCAGGGATGATGGAGCGTCTGGGGCCCAAGGTGCACTTCCTGCATCTTAGAAACGTCACGCGCGAGGATGCAGGCCTAAAGACCTCCTTTTTCGAGGATGAGCACCTCGCTGGCGGCACCGATATGGTGGCGCTCCTCAAGGCTGTCGTTGCCGAAGAGAAGCGGCGCCGGGACGAGGGCCGGACAGACGCCTCCATCCCTTTCCGCCCAGATCATGGGCAGGACATCGTCGATGACCAAGAGCGCGAGGCCCAGCCTGGTTATCCGCTTGTCGGGCGCCTCAAAGGTCTGGCCGAGTTGCGCGGTGCCATTGCCGCGCTCGAACACGCATGACACGGATCGTCCACCTTGGCCCCGGCGCGTTCTTCAAGGCGCATCTGGCGGCCTACACCCAGGAAGCAGGCGGGTGGCAGATCACCGGCCTTGCGCTCAGATCCTCCAAAGCGCGGGACGAATTCAATGGCGCTTACACGCTTCTCGAACGCAGTGAGGCCGGGACCACGAAGCGCCGGATCGACGTGCTCCGCGAGGTGATCCACGTCCCTTCAGCGCCTGAAGAAGCCATGGCAGCGCTCACCAATCCTGCGACCAAGATCGTGAGCCTGACGGTCACCGAGAAGGCCTATGTGCCGGGCCCAATGACGCGGCTTTTGTGCGATGCCCTGCTCGCCCGGCGCGCGGCGGGAACGCCGCCTTTTACCTGCCTTTCCTGCGATAACCTGCCGGGCAATGGCCGTGTTCTGCGGCAATTGCTGATCGATGCAGCTGGCGAAGACGGGGACTGGATGGCCGAGGCCGTGTCCTTCCCTTCGACCATGGTCGACCGCATCACGCCCGCACGGTCTGCAGCCACAGTGGCGGAGGGTGGGGAGAATGCCGAGGAATGCGAAGCCTTCCGGCAGTGGGTGATCGAAGACGACTTCCCCGAGGGTCACCCGAACTGGCCCGCCGAGTTCGTGGCTGACGTCACGCCTTACGAGGAAATGAAGCTGCGGATGCTCAACGGTGCGCATTCAATGCTGGCCTACGCAGGGCAGGTCGCGGGCCTTGAGACGGTCCGCGATGTGATGGATGACCCGGCCCTCGCGCCGCGTGTGGCGGCCCATATGGCCGCTGCAGCCGCGACGCTGGAGCCTTTGCCCGGCACTGATTTTCAAGCTTACGCGCAAGCCCTCGTGGCCCGGTTCCGCAATCCTCATTTGGCGCACAAAACGGCACAAATCGCGATGGACGGATCACAGAAGATGCCCCAACGCATCTTTGCGCCAGCCGCCACTGCCTTGCAAAAAGGGCAAGACCTCGCGCCGTTCGCCTACGCGACGGCCGCCTGGATCACCTACGTGCGCCAGACGCCCGACATCGCCGATCCCCGGGCCGCAGAGCTGCGGCCAGCAACGCTCGAACGCATTTTTGACTTGCCTGACCTCCTGCCTTCGGTGTTGCAATCAAGCCAAGCCTGGCGCGAGGCCGTCGCCCGCGAGCTGGCGCAGTTCTGACACCCCTTCACGCCTCGCTGAGAGGCGTGAAAGAGCAACAAGGCCGCCGCCGATGGAAGACCCAACCTTCACCGCTCCCGGCCGCTTCTGGCGCGGCAACCTGCACACCCACTCAAACCTCTCCGACGGTGTTTTATCGCCAGAGGAAGTCTGCAAACGTTATGCCGACGAGGGCTATGACTTCCTCGCCCTGACAGACCATTTCATCGGGCTCTACGATTACCCGATCGCGCGGACAGAAAGGTTCCAGACAGAGAGCTTCACGACGCTCCTCGGCGCGGAACTACACTCGGGCGCGATGGAGAACGGCGACCTTTGGCACATCGTGGCCGTCGGCCTTCCGGCCGACTTCGCTCATGGCAACGCGCCCCACTTCATGCCGGTAGAAGACATGGAAAGCGGCCCTGATATCGCACGCCGTGCGCGCGATGCAGGCGCGTTTGTCATCGTCGCGCACCCCGAATGGGGCGGGCTGAGCCTCGAGGACGCGCGCAGCATCGATGCGGCCCATGCCGTGGAAATCTACAACCACTCCTGCGAGGTCGAGGCCGACCGCGGGCGCGGACACTGGCACTTCGACCGCCTCACCGAGGAGGGTCGCAAACTGAGCCTCTGCGCCACAGACGATGCTCACTTCCGCCCCGGCGATTACTTCGGCGGCTGGCAGATGGTGAAAGCTGAAGAAAACTCGCCCGAGGCCTTGCTCGCCGCGCTCAAGGCCGGGCACAGCTACGCCTCCTGCGGGCCTGTTATCGAAGACGTCCGCTGGACCAAGAGCGTGGTGGATGTACGCTGCAGCCCAGCCAAAGCCGTGATCGTGCAAGGCTATGGCTGGCGGGTGGATTACGTCCACCTCGACGGAGAAACGGAGGTGCGCATCCCCCTCCTCAACACCGCCGACAGCCCCTGGGTGCGCTTGACGGTCGTAGGCGCGGACGGCACCCGTGCTTGGACAAATCCGGTCTGGCGTTCATGAAGCGGGCATGGAACCCCACGCCATCGGGCGCTACCAGTGATCATGGCTAGCAGCTCAACCGTAAATCCCGGGCGCCTTCCGCCCGCATGGCGACGAGACCGCACTCATGGGTGAGCTTTGGTCCAGCCTGCCTGGCACAGCGCGCGACGCCGCGCTTTTCGCCCTTCTCCTGGCGCCTCTTCTGGTCGCTTGGGCCGTGGTGCCGCGTGGATTTAGCCTTTGGCCGCTTTTGAACGGGCTCTTCCGCAAACAATGGGGGCTAAGCCTGATCTTCACTGGGTTGATCGCGATCGCCGTGGCGATGGGCGCAGGGCTCATTGCGCAAGAACGCGCGCTACGCGAGGGCATGGCGCGGTCGGCAGAGAAGTTCGAGCTTATCATCGCGGCCCCCGGCAACGAGATCACAACGATGCTTGCCTCGGTCTATCTCCAGCCTGCGCAAATGCAGCTGCTTAGCGGTGAAACCTATCAAAAGGTGGCGACACACCCGCTTGTTGAAATGGCCAGCCCGCTGGCTTTTGGTGACAGCTTTGAGGGCGCTCCCGTGGTGGGCACCACACCGCAATTCGTGGATCATCTCTCAGGCAGCCTCGCCGCCGGGCGCGTCTTTGAAGCCGAGGACGAAGCTGTCATCGGCGCAGGTGTGGCCCTCAGCCTGGGCGATGAATTCGAGCCCGTGCACGGCACCGGCGAACAAGGGGCGCTCGATGAACACGGGGCGGAGCTCACTGTCACCGGCGTCATGGAGCCAACGGGTTCCCCCTGGGACAACGCGATCCTTGTGCCTGTGGAGCAGGTTTGGGAGGTGCACGCCCTCCCCAACGGTCATCCGTTAAATTGGGACGGCGCCGTTGGCCCGCCTTTTGACCCCGCGAGCTTTCCCGGAACGCCTGCCATTCTCGTGACCACAGCCTCGCTTTGGGAGGCCTATTCGCTGCGCAATGAGTTCTCTACCACCGAGACCATGGCCTTCTTTCCCGGCACTGTTCTGGCGGAGCTTCACGTCATCATGGGCGACATCCGAACGGTGATGTCGACACTGACCATTGTGACCCAAGCGCTCGTTGCGGTGAGCGTTTTGGCGGGGCTCACGATCCTCATGCGCCTTCTGGCCCGGCGCGTGGCGCTGCTGCGCGCCCTTGGCGCGCCCAAGCGCTTTGTCTTCGCGCTGAGTTGGTCGTTCGCAACGTTGATGATCTGCACTGGGGCGATCTTGGGGCTCTTGATCAGCCTGGCAGTGACATCCGTTCTCTCAGATATGATTTCAGCCCAGACACAGATCATCGTCGTGGCACGCCTCACCTGGACTGAGCTTCAGCTGGTCGCAGGTTTCGTCAGCGCGGCATCACTCTTGTCGCTCCTGCCTGCATGGATCGCAACGCGCCGTCCCCTTGTCGAGGACCTGCGCGCCTAGTCGTCGCGGTGGCCCAGCCGCGTGTCACTGCGCTGTGCGGACGTATCAAGGCGCCGGGTGGCCTTTGTACCGGGCACGAGTAGCTCAGCCTTCCGGTAATAGGCACGCATCTCGGCCTTGTTCACGCCGATTGCCTTGCGGAACTCCCGCACGGTCATGGACTGATAGGGCTCCGCCTCCATCGGGATGAGGTGGAGATCCTTGTTGTTCATGTTGTCGACCGCAAAGCCCACACCCAACCGGAAGGAGGCGATGTGCTCCTCCTCAAAGCGCCAATGCTTAGGGTATTCCTGCGTGGAGACGCGGATGAAAAAGTCGATGTGCTCCTCTGTGATGTCGGAAGCCGCGCCCATGGTCGCGCCGATCACGAAGGCCTCGTCCTGCACATGGAGGCCGCGCCCGAGTAGGACATGGATGCAATCGTGCCGGTCGAGCTCGATGGAGCCCGGAAGGGCGTCCGGGCTCTTCGGATTTTCGTACTTCTGGATGATCTCCGGCACGTCATCGGCATTGGCTGCAGGCATCGTGGCCAGCACCTCGCGCAGCGTCATGTCGTCGGTATCAAGCCCAGGGTTCCATTCATCCCAGTTCAGATCAACGCGGCGTCCCATCAGCCATCCTCCCCGAAGTCGGTGATCGCGGCGAAGTCGGTGTTTTCAGCCACGGCCGCCTCCAAAGCACCGCGAAGCGCGGCGACATTGTCTACGTCCACGAACGTGCCCAAATCATCGCGGCGCAACACGTGACCGCCATCGATGCCGATCCCGATCGTGGTGATTTGGATGGGCGTCGTCGCGGCAAGGTCTGCCACCGCGAGGTCGAGTGCACGGCCATCATCGGCGATGCCATCCGTGGTGATGATCATGCGGAACGTGCCGAACCCGCGCACGACGCTGGCCTCTTCCTCAAGGCCTGCACGGGCAGACAGCACCGCACCGGTGAGCGGTGTCGAGCCATCGCTTGGAATAGGCGCCAAAGCGCGGGCAAGGCCTGAGCGCGCATCAGCCACGGTGGAGAAATCCCACACCACACCCTGATTAAGGGCCGTCACGCCCACGCGGTCATTGTCGTCCATCGCGTCCAACGCCGCCACGATCGCGGTCTTTGCGTCTTCGATGTCCGAACCCATGGAGCCGCTATCATCGAGGACGATCGCCGTGATGCGCCGGTTCGGATCAGGCGAGGCCTCAACGACCGCAGCCTCAAGCGACGGCCAAGCGGAAATCGCTGACCAGTTCGGCTCCACCGGTTCGCTGAAGCTGCTCACCGGCGACACGTTGGAGCTGGAGGACAAGATGTCCTGAATGATCGCCACCGCGAGGATGCCGATAATGGCGACGGGAAAGAGCTTCTTGAGCATCAGCCCCGCCTCAATCCAGCGGCGCGAAGCTGGTGGCTTCGGCCTGTACGGTCAGAACGCGGAAGACAACGCGCATGTTCTCGCGCCATTCGGCCTCAGTCGCGGGCGGGTTGTGGCGCGGGGTCGAGATACCGACACCGTCCACCGTGAACTGATCGCGGTTCATGCGGACCCCGAGGTCGCCCGAATAAGACGACAGCGCGTCCACCACCGCAATCGCACGGTCCAGCGACAGGTTCTGCGTGGAGGTCCGGATCGCACGAAGCTCCTGATTATCGGCACCCGCCTTCTCGCGGCGCAGGAAGTGGAGCGGGTCGGAATGCCCCTCCACCGTGATGATCGCGCCCGAGTAGGTGGAGGCGAGGCGCAGGATCTCCTCAAAGTCCTGCGCGTAAAGCGCCACGGGGAAGGAGGTCGAGTCCGGCTCGAAATACACCTCGAAATCGATCTTCGTGTTGGCGTCGAGCTGACCCGTCCGGCGCAGCTTTTGCACCGCCGCCGCAGCCGCCGCGGGGTCGAAGGCCGCGATCTGGCGCTCATCGAGGTTCGTGAGCCCGTCGGTCAGTGCCGTGTAGTCCCACTCCGCCGTCGCAAGGTTCGCAGGTGCATCGAGGCGGTCCGCGCCGCGCAGGGCCACGTTCACCTCTTCGAGCAGCACGTCGTAGCGGCGTGCTTCAGTTGCGTCCGCAAAGTGCTTGGCGTTGCCCGCCCAGCCATCGGTGATCGCATCCTGCCAAAGGAACACACCCTCCTCGACAGGCAAACCACCCAGGAAGTCACCGGCCATGAGCGCGGCCATCTGCTGCTGACGCGGGTCGCCGTCTTGGGCCATGAAGACGCGCATTTCCTCTTCCGCTTGGAACAGGATGTTTACCATGCGCTGGATGTCGTCCTTGTTGGCGTCGAAGTAGTCGGCACGCACGGCGATGTAGTCACCGATCACCGAGGCCGCTTCCTGCGTGGAAATCAGGATTGTCGCGCCGCGGATGGAGCCTTCGGCGCCCGTGCCCACATTGCCGCCCGATGTCAGGAAGCGCGCGTCTGGCAAGATCACGGCCGCCGCATCCGCGCGACCATCCGCGATCGCCGCTGAGGGCGTGTCGCCGTCACCCGTGAGGTCCGCGACCCAGACGATCTCAACGTCCGAGAACGACAGGCCACCGTCCGCGAGGATGCGGCCGACGAAGTCCACATGCGGACCATTGGCCTGAATGGCGATGCGCTTGCCTGAGAGATCGCCAATCCGGCTAATCCCTTCGGCGGCAACGATCCCGTCACCAGCGGAGAAGGAATGCTTGAAAAAGACGATCTGCTCGGTGCGTGCATCAAACTCCGTCACGGGCGCCGCGGAAGCGAGCATACCGAGCGTCCCGCGCAGATACGGCGTCTCGCAGGCGAGATAGGACTTCAGCTGCGCTTCGAAACTATCCTCGACGGAAAGCTCAAGAGGCAGTCCCGCGGCGCCAAGCTTGCCGCCGTCATTCGACAACGCACCACCGTTGGCCCAAGCAACCACGCCATCCGCGCCCCAAGCAATCAGGGGCATGTTCTCGTTCCAACCCGCCGCGCAATCGCGCACCGGATCGGTGACGACTTCGGCCAGCCTGTCGCCCGGCGCCGCCTGCGCGGTCCCCGCCAGGGCGGCCAAAGCTACGGTCAATGCTCGCATCATTTTCATGATCTCTCCCTCAAGAAGATGTCTCACGCGCCTGTAACTCGCGGCGCGGTGTTAGTAGTCGTTCTGCCACGTCAGAGGCCACTTCGACCTCCCGCAGAAGGCCCTTCGCGGCCATGAGATCTGTGGCGTCAAAGGCGGCGTTCAGCGCCTCAACAGCGGTGCGCAACTTGGCACGGGAAGTCTCCTCCACTGCCTTGTCGGCCTTCTGGCGCAGCGCGGCATGGGCGCTTGCAGCCTCCTCAATCAGCTCTGATCGCACCATGACGCCCCGCAGGGCGCGCTGGTTCGAAGGCTCGTAGAAAATCTCGCGCGCGGCGGCGTCGAGGCGGTCTGCAACGGCGCCGACTTCCTCGGCCATATCCTCGCGCATCGCTCCAGCCGAGACGCGCAAAGCACGGGCGCGATCATGGGCCGTTGTAATCGCCACAAGGGCGGATCCCGCCGCCACATCCGAGATCCCGTGGCGCGCTTGGAAAGCAAGGCGCAGACGCTCTGCATCGCTCCAGACCCAACTCGCGGGCATCCAAGCCGTCAGAGCCAAGGTGCCCAGAAACGCAAGGCCTGCCGCCGCCGCCACAGCGAAACCATCAATGGGCAACGGCAAACGAAGACCGAGCGCGAAAGCAACAGACAAGACCGCAGCGATCACAGCGGCCAAGATCATGCTCGTGCGCGGGGTCACCGGCGCACCTGCAGGCTGACCTCAACGCGGGCCAGCCGCGCCTGCCAGGCACGGTCGCTTTCACCGCTCTCTTGAGCGAGAGGCGACGCACCGCCCAAACCAATGGCTGTCACCCGTCCACGTCCGATGCCCAGCGCAGCCGCAGCCTCCAACGCAACGTCTGCGCGGCTTTGACTAAGCTCGGTATTGGCCGTGGCGTCACCAGCGGTGCCAGAATGTCCGATGATGGTGACGTCAATCCGATCATCCAGCGTGGCTTGTGCGAGATACGCTTGCAGGCGCTCCGCTTCACCGGCCTGAAAGGACGTCCCGCGCGAAAACTGGAAGCTCTCAGTGGCCGGGGCATCCACCCCGCCCCACATGGCAAGACCCACGGCCCCACCTGCGGTAATCGCGGACAAAGCTGCCGCGACAAATGCTCGTTTGGGCATCACTGCGCCCTTGGGAGTGCTCAATTCACTCATGCTGCTCGTGTCAAATCCATTGCTTGCCTCATCTTAACATATGGAAAGGCTCGCGAGAAACTGCAAACCCGGCCTTCGATACCTTGAACTCACGCGCTCGGACCCCCAGTAAGAAGAAAAGGAGACATTCTTATGCTCAAAGGCCTCGGAGCCCTCGGCGATATGGC
>JBCBFV010000007.1:0-21782 GCA_038527425.1 Pseudomonadota bacterium | reverse complement strand
CGTTGCACCGCGATGAGGGTGCGCAGGGCTCGGATGCTCATGGAGGCGCTTTCCAGATGGTGAAATTAAGTCATCTAATGCTAAAGAAACTTTCGATTTCAATCAATTTTCTTTCACCATAATCTCGCGCCAAATGCTGACCGCAGCACGCATGGAGGTTCCAATGGTTGCGCCCAAGACCAATGACTACACGACGATCACTGCAAAGCCCTTCGCCCCGAACTTGGGCGCTGAGATCTATGGTGTGGATCTGAGCCAACCCGTCCCCGACGACCAATTCGCCGAGATCGAGGACGCCTTTGCCACCTATCAGGTGCTCTTCTTCAAAGACCAAAAGGAAATCCCGCCTGCGCAGCACATCGAGTTCGGCAAACGCTTTGGCCCGCTCCACGCGCACCCGGCGGCACCCACGATGGAGGGGTTCCCAGAGATTTTCGAGATCCACGCCACCAAGAATTCCAAGGTTGCCAATGGGGAGTTCTGGCATTCTGACGTGTCCTGCGATGACACGCCGCCGCTGGGCACGATGCTGCAAATTCACATCCTGCCGCCCTGCGGCGGCGACACGATGTTCAGCGACATGTACAGGGCGTACGAGGACCTCTCCGAGCCGATGAAAAAGATGCTCGACGGGATGGAAGCGCTGCATAGCTCCGAGCACATCTACAAAGGCCGCTACAGCGACCGCGGCAAGAAAGACGCCGACATCGTTTGCCCCGAAGCCGTGCACCCGATCGTGCGTACGCATCCGATCACGGGTCGTAAGTGCCTCTTTGTGAACAGAACTTTCACGACGAAGGTGCTCGGTGTTACCGATCACGAGAGCGAGGCTCTCCTGAAGATGCTCTTTGAGCATTGCGAGCATATCAACTATCAAATCCGCTTCCGCTGGTCGCTCAATGACATGGCGTTCTGGGACAATCGCTGTTGTATGCACCGGGCGATCTGGGATTACTGGCCTGCAGAGAGAAAAGGCCGCCGTGTCACTGTAAAGGGCGAGCGGCCGGTCTAATTCGCAGGCCAACAGGCTGGTAACCTTGGGAGGGGTGTGATGCGAGCGGCAGTCGTCAGAGAGTTCAAAGAAGATCTGTCCATCGAGACGGTCGCCGACCCCGAATGCCCGGCCAATGGCGTGGTGCTTGAAGTAGCAGCCTGTGGCGTGTGCCGCTCCGATTATCACGGTTGGACCGGGGGACATCCCAAGGTGCAAAACGGCTCCATCCTCGGGCACGAATATTGCGGCACCGTCGTGGAAGCGGGCGCGCAGTCCAAGCACAAGGTGGGCGACCGCCTGATCGCGCCGTTCATTTTGGCCTGCGGCAGCTGCCCGTCGTGCCAGACCGGTGTTTCCAACGCCTGCGCTGATCAGATCGTGCCGGGCTTCGGCACGCCCGGCGCCTATGCCGAATACGTGGCCGTGCCCTTTGACCACAACCTCGTACATTTGCCCGAGACGATGACGCCGGCGCTTGCCGCGGGTCTCGGATGCCGAGTGACGACTGCTTGGCACGCGCTCACCGACCGTGCCGCCGTCGCGGCGGGGGAGTGGGTAGCCGTCCACGGGACGGGGGGCATCGGGCTTTCTGTGCTGCTCTTGGCCAAGATGCTCGGCTGCCAGGTCGTCGTCGTCGATGTGGTGGATGAGAAGCTCGAACATGCGGTGTGTCATGGCGCCGATGCCACCGTCAACGCCGCGCGCGAGGACGTGGCCGAGGCGATCCGGGAGATCACCAAGGGCGGCGCGCAGGTCTCGATCGAAGCATTGGGGATCGAGCAGACGACCAATGCCTCCATCGACTGTTTGGCGACACTGGGCCGTCACGTGCAGGTGGGCATGCCCTCGGGCGACGGGCTCATGACCGTGAACATGCGCGGCATCTACACCAAACAGCTCTCTTTCTATGGCACGCGCGGGATGCCCTCGTGGAAGTATCCGCGCCTCCTCGACATGATCGAACGCGGGGAGGTGGATATCAGCCCCATGGTCGCCCGCGAGGTGACGCTTGAAGGCGCCAGTGCTGAGCTGCGCGCCATGTCTGGCCCGACATCGCCCGGTACCGCCGTCATCACTGAATTTTCAGCATAGTTTCCAGCCAACCCCTCAGGCAGGAAATGCCCATCCTCTCCTAAATTTGTGTAGCGGTGGCTTGCCGAACCGGCAGGCCCATCTACTTGCAATCTGCGCCAAAATGGCACAGCAAACGAGCTACCTGAAACGAGGGGAAGAGCAGCCAAGATGGGGCGAATGGTTACGATCGCAGGGGTCGCCTGCGCGGCACTCGTTGCGGTGGCGGCAGCGGTTTTCCTGACCGGTGGTGAGGCCGCAGACGACACGCAGACCTACACGGCCCCGGGGTTAGAGCCTTTGACGGTCGCCGACGCGCAGGACAAGTTCTTCCTTCTGACGCCCGCGCTGCTTCTCGTGGTCTACGAGGCCTTCGGCGAGGTTCAGGAAGACACGATCTATGACACGCTGGCCGACGTCACCCATGGTGACGCCCTCGAATACCTTTATCTTGAGCGCGTGGGCGCCATGAAGGGTGGCGGGCTTGAGGAAGCCGATCAGACGATCCACGAGATCAAGCTGCTCAGCACCCAGGTAAAACGCTCGAGCAGCGAGCTGGCGATTGATGCCTCGTGGCAGGTGATCGGCACCGTCGGCCACGCGGAGCATCTTCACGTGCGCGGCAACACCTACAGCGCCGATCTGACGGTGGCGCCCATTGACGGCGCATGGCGCATCACCGATTTCACGCTTCTCGATGTGAACCGCGACGAAGCCGGAGAAACCTTCCTCGCTGAGCAAACGAACTGATGGTTCGGGTCGAGGGGGTTCGGTTCGGCTACGGCGCCGGAGGGTTTCGGCTTCACGTGCCGTCCTTTGTGCTCGATGACCGCGAGAGGGTTGCCATCGTGGGCCCCAGCGGCAGTGGCAAGACCACGCTCTTGAACCTGATCGCGGGCATCTTGGTGCCCGAAGAGGGCAAGATCGATGTGGCGGGTATCGACGTCACGGGTCTCAATGAAACTGGCCGCCGCCGCTTCCGTGCCAGCCAGATTGGCTTTGTCTTTCAGGACTTTGCGCTGCTTGATTACCTCTCGGCGCGCCAGAACATCTACTACCCGTACCGCATTACGCCTGCATTGAAGCTTGATGCCGAGGTGCGCGACCGGGCTCAGGCCTTGGCAAATGCCTGCGGGATCGGTGACAAGCTTGACCGTCATCCATCCGCACTCAGCCAGGGCGAGCAGCAGCGTGTGGCGATCTGCCGGGCGCTTGTCACACAGCCCAAGCTCATCCTTTCGGACGAGGCGACAGGCAACCTCGACCCCGACAGCAAGGCGCGCATCCTTGATCTGCTCTTTGAGCAGGCCCAAGCCGCTGGCGCGGCAGTGCTGGCAGTGACCCACGACCACGAGCTTCTGCCGCGATTTGAGCGCGTGTTGGATTTCGCCCAGTTCCGGGAGAAAGCCCCAGCATGAACGCGCTCTATCTCGCCTTCGCCTACCTCCGGTATCACTGGGCGCGCAGCCTCGTGCTCGTGCTTGTGGCCGCGCTGATCATGTTTGTGCCGGTGGCCACGCAGACGCTTTTGTCCTCCAGCGAACGCGCTCTCGTCGCCCGTGGTGAGGCGACACCGCTTCTTCTGGGCAGCCGGGGCTCCCAGCTCGATCTGACGATGGCCGCGCTCTACTTCGGCGAAGAACGCCCCGATCCCGTACCCATGCGCGAGGTCGATACGGTGTGGGACAGCGGCCTTGGCGTGCCGATCCCGGTCCACACGGCGTTTTCGTCGAGCGGGTTCCGCATCGTGGGCACCACCATCGACTATTTCGATTTCCGCCAACTCACGGTCAGCGACGGTCGCGGCCTTTCACTTTTGGGTGATGCCGTCATCGGCGCCAAGGTCGCCGAAGCGCTCGGCAAAGGGGTAGGGGACGCGCTGGTGTCGTCGCCCGAAAACCTCTTTGACCTCGACGGGGTCTACCCGCTCGAGATGCCCATCGTGGGCGTGCTGGAGCAAACAAACACACCCGATGACGAAGCGATCTTTGTCGACATCAAAACGGCTTGGGTTATCCAGGGCATCGGCCACGGTCATGAAGACGTCGTCACCGCGACCGAGGTGGCCAATGGCACAGCCGCCCTCGCCAATGCGGCGGTGGTTCAATACCAGCGGATTACCCCTGAAAACATTGAGAGCTTTCACTTCCACGGCAGTCAGGATGACTTCCCGACCTCTGCCGTCATCGTGGTGCCGAACGACACTCGGTCAGCCACGATCCTCAAAGGCCGTTACCTCGATGCCGAAGGCCCCACGCAGCTCATTGAGCCTGCCGGCGTCATTCAGAGCCTCGTGGACCGTATCTTCCGTATCAAAGTCCTTCTCGATGTCGTCACGGGCATCATCGCGGTTGCGGCTTTCGCGGCCATTGGGCTTGCGGTCTTCCTGAGCTACAGGCTCCGCGCCCGCGAAATCGCCACTGCGGTCAAACTGGGCGCGCGGCGCGGCATGGTCTTGCGTCTCTTGTCGTCAGAGACCGTCACTTTACTATTACTTGCGGGAGGCATTGCTGCTGTGGGAGCAGCAATCGTATCGCGAAACGCTGAAGTGTGGACGGGCTGGCTGCTCGCCCTTGGCGCTTAATTTGAAAGGACCCCAATGAAACGTCTTCTCTCGGCCTCTCTTGTCTCAATGATCGCTGCTGCCCCGGCGCTGGCCCACTACGGCATGATCATTCCGAACGATCCCATGATCAGCCAGGAAGACGGGCGCGAAGTGTCGCTCACGATGTCCTTTTCTCACCCGTTCGAGCTGGATGGCATGATGCTTGATCGCCCGGTTTCCTTCTCTGTTACGCATGAGGGCGCTGAGACGGACCTGCTCGGCGGCCTCGAAGGCGCGACGATCATGGACGATCAGGGCTACACGCTCGATTACCGCCTCGACCGGCCCGGCACCTACATCTTCGCGATGGAGCCGCAGCCCTTTTGGGAGCCCGCCGAGGACGCTTTCATCATCCACTACACCAAGACCTACGTGACCGCCTTTGGCGACGACGAGGGCTGGGATACCGAGCTTGGCCTCAAGACCGAGATCGTGCCCCTGTCGAAGCCTTTCGGCCTGTGGGAGCGTAATGTCTTCCAAGGTATCGTGATGCTCGACGGTGAGGCCGTGCCCTACGCCGAGGTCGAGGTTGAGTTCTTCAACGAAGGCGGTGACGCCACTGTCCCGGACGAGCTCATGATCACGCAGACCGTCAAAGCGGATGCCAACGGTGTCTTCACCTACGCGCCGCCGTCCCATGGCTGGTGGGGCTTTGCAGCGCTCAACACCGCTGACTACACGCTCACCGAAGAGGCCTCCGGCGAAGAGAAAGACGTCGAACTCGGCGCCGTGATCTGGGTCCGTTTCGAAGAATGGACCGGTCAGTGATCCGCGCGCTTTCCACCGCAGCACTCCTTGTAGCAGCACCGATCGGTGCTGCGGCGCACCAGCTCGTGGTCTTCGCTTCCGTTGATTGCGACTCCGTAACGGTGGAGGCCAAGTTCTCCAGCGGCCGCATCGCTCAGAAGGGCGATGTGCGGGTGCTGGATGGCGAAAACACGCTTCTTACCGAGACGACCCTCGAAACCAACGGCACGGCGACGATCCCGCTTTCGAGCGTTGATCACTCCACCGGCCTCCTGATCGAGGTGGATACTGGTGGGCACGACAATTACTGGATCGTCACGCCCGAAGACATCGCCCGAAACTGCGGGAGCTAACCTTGCACCACCCCTTTCGATCCACCCTTTGGGGTGCGGCTGTCGCGTTCGTTGGCACTGGTGTTGTCGCCCAAGAGGCGCCCAGCGTCATCGCCGTAAACTACCCGCTCGCTTATTTTGCTGAACGCCTTGCGGGCGATGCGGTGGACGTGAACTTCCCCGTACCTGCGGGCGTCGATCCCTCGTTCTGGCGGCCGTCTATCTCGGACATCAGCACCGTGCAGGGTGCTGATCTTGTCCTTCTGAACGGGGCAGGGTTTGCGACGTGGATCGACCGCGTATCGCTCTCGCGCTCGCGCCTGGTGAACACCTCACGTGGGATCGAAGACCAGTTCATCGTGACCGAAAGCATCACCCACAGCCACGGCGACGGGGGGGAGCATTCCCATGAGGGTCTGGCCACCTATACCTGGTTGAATCCCATGCTGGCCTCCGCGCAGGCTGAGGTCATCGCGGGCATGATGTCGGCTCGTGGTCTCGCGCCTAAAGCCGATGTGGACGCGGCCCTCACCGCGTTGAAGGGCGATCTAGAGGCGCTGGATCAGGAAACGTCAGCTGCGCTCTCTGCAGCCGCCGGCGTGCCCATGATCGCCACGCATCCGCGCTATGAATATCTCGCGGACCGCTATGACCTCACCATCACCTCGCTCGAGTGGGAGGCAGGCGCGGCCCCGACCGAGGAGGAGCTTGCGCAGCTTTCCGACCTGATGGCCGAGACCGGCGCCCAGGTCCTCATCTGGGAAGCCGCGCCGCCCGCCGAAGGGGCGGCGGCCACAGAGGCTCTCGGCCTTGCGAATGTGGTGTTTGAGCCGATGGCTCACGCGCCCAGCGATGGTGATTTCCTGTCGGCCTTCAGCAGTGCTGCAGCGGCGCTCGCTGATGCGGCGGCCAACGCATCGGCGAACTAAGCGCTTACTTCAACGCCGCCACGATAGCGTCGAGCCCGTCGGTCAGTGCCGCCGGGCCTGGTTGCAGGATGAGTGGTGACTTGATCTCGTGAATGCGGCCCTCGCGGATGGCGGGAATGGTGTCCCACCCCGGCCGTGCCGCGATCTTCTCGGGCCGCACTTTCTTTCCGCACCACGACGCCAAGATCACATCAGGTGCGGCGGCGATGACGGCCTCAGAGCTCACAATGCGGTCGGTCGCGGCCTGCGCCTCGGCCTGGGCTGGAAACACCTCCACGCCGCCTGCGATGCCCACGAGCTCCGACACCCATTTGATGCCAGAGATCATGGGCTCGTCCCATTCCTCAAAATAGACGCGCGGTCGGTTCGGGCCCGCTGCGGCCGCCACCTCGGCCAGGCGGGCTTCGTAACTTGCGGCAAGCGCCTCTGCGCGCGCGGCTTTGCTGACTGTAGCGCCTAGATGTCGGATCATGCTCAGGATGCCTGCGATGTCGCGCTGATTGTAGGCCATGACCATCACGCCCGCGCGAATGAGCTCGGCTGCAATATCAGCCTGCAAGTCAGAAAATGTCAGCACCAGATCAGGCTCCAGCGCTAGGATTTTGGGGATATCTGCAGAGGTGAAGGCCGACACCCGCGGTTTTTCCTGCCGGACCCGCTTGGGCCGCACCGCGTAGCCTGACACGCCGACGATCCGGTCTTCTTCACCTAGCAGATAGAGCGTCTCTACCGTCTCTTCGGTCAGGCAAACTATGCGCTCAGGTGGGAAACGCTTCATGGCGCGGCGCGGCGCGCCTTTGCGCCACCGCGGCGTGTACGGGTGGGAAGGCGTAGATCCAACTCGGCGAGCGGACTAGCCGCCGAGATCATCAAGAGGTCGCAGAAAACCTCCAAGGCAGGGGAGGCCGCGCTCGCAGGATAGGCCATCTCATAGGCCTCGCGGACGGCCTCCACATAGTTGCGATCGCCCTTCAGCGCGCCCAGCCATTGAAGGAAGCCCAGATGCCCCAACTCTTGAGCCTGATCTTCAGGGACGGGCCCGATATCGAGCTGGGAAATGGTTCGTTCGAGCAGCATCAGATGAACGTCGCCTCAACCGAGAGTGAATCCACAGGGCATCGGTCCTGCGTTTCTACTTTTCGTAAGGTTCCCCGAGGGACGCAATGCCGTTCAGACGCAAGAGCCGCCTGTTGGACGAAATGACGCCGAGGACGACGATGGTGACGATGTAGGGCAGGCTCGTGAGCAGCTGCGAGGGGATCGCGAGGCCCACGGTCTGCACCGCGATCCCGCCGAGCGAGACGGCACCAAAGAGCAGCGCGCCAAGGAACACGCGGCCCACCATCCATGTGCCAAACACGACCAGCGCCACGGCAATCCAGCCCCGGCCCGCGATCATCCCATCGGCCCAAAGCGGCGTGTAGACGGTGGAGGCATAGGCCCCCGCGACGCCTGCCATGAACCCGCCAAAGGCCACGGCACCCACGCGGATGAGGCGCACCGGGTAGCCGATGGATTCGGCCGCGTGCGGGTTTTCCCCCACGGCTTTGAGCAGGAGCCCGAGCTTAGTCTTCGTAAGCACATACCAAAGCGCCACGGTGAAGAGGAGCGAGAGCCAGACAACGATGTCCTGATAAAAGAGCCCGCCCACCAGCGGCAGCTCTGCCAATCCCGGGATGGCGATCTTGTCGATGCCGGTGACGGTGAAGCTCTCAAACGGTTTGCCGAAATAGGCCGAGAGACCGAGGCCCAGAATGCCCACCGCGAGGCCCGTGGCCACTTGGTTGGCGTGAAGGCCGATCGTGGCAAAGGCGAAGAAAAGCGACAGGATCATCGCGCAGATGCCGCCCGCGATGAAGGCAGGTACGTGCCCTCCACCGGTGTAGACGGTGATGAACGCTATCGCCGCGCCGAGGGCCATCATGCCCTCTACGCCGAGGTTCAGAACGCCAGAGCGTTCGGCGACAAGCTCCCCCAAAGCGGCCAAGAGGAAGGGCGTCGCTGCGGCGAGCATGCCCGCCAAAATGAACTCGATGGCGATCATGGCTGGGCCACCATTTCCGTCGTGGCCTTCTGCGGCCAGACGAGGCGTCGCCGCACGAAGGTGATGGCGACGAGGTAGGCGAGCAGCAGGCTCCCCTGAAAGACATTCACCGCCGCAATGGGCAGCCCCGCCGACACCATCGCGTTGTCACCGCCGATATAAAGCGTGGCCATCAGGAACGCGGAGAAGACGATCCCGATGGGGTGAAGCCCGCCCAGATAGGCCACGATGATTGCCGCATAGCCGTAACCGGTGGAGATCGATCGCTGCAGCTGACCCACGGGGCCGGAGACCTCAGCGGCCCCCGCAAGGCCTGCTGCCGCGCCGCCAATCAGAAGCGAAATCCAGATCGCGCCGTTCTGCGAGAAACCCGCATAGCGCGCGGCATTGGGGGCAAGGCCGCCCACCTCCAGGCGATAGCCCGCAAAGCTACGCTGCGTGAAGAACCATGCCGCGACTGCCACTGCCAGCGCGATGAGGAGCGAGATATTGACCCGGGTTCCCGGCAGCAGCGTGGGCAAGAGGGCGTCAAACGGGAACATTACCGACTGAGGGAAGTTAAAGCCCGCCGGGTCCTTCCACGGCCCCAGTAGGAGGTAGTTCAGCAGCTGCAGCGCTACGAAAGAGAGCATGAGCGATACAAGGATCTCGTTGGCATTGAGGCGCACCCGCCAGAAAGCGGTGATCGAGGCCCAGAGCAGCCCGCCCAAGGTACCAAGGATCAGCATCGAGGGCCAAAGCCACGCCCCGCTGGCCATGGGGTAGTAGACCGGGATCGCTGAGGCAAAGATCGCACCGAGCACGAACTGGCCTTCAGCACCGATGTTGAAGACCTTGGCCCTGAACCCGATCGCCAACCCCTGCGCGATCAGCAGCAGAGGCCCCGCCTTCAGAAGCACCTCCGAGAAAGAGAAATACGAGGTGAAGGGCTCGATAAGCATGGCGTAGAAAACCGCGAATGGGTCCACACCGATGGCGGCATAAAGCACCAGATTGCTGAGCGCAGCCGCCAGCAGTGCCACGAAGGGCGCAGCGACAAGGATGGGTAGCGAAGCTTTCTCCCGCCGAACGAGCTTAGGCAGCGCGAAAGTTGTCATTGCGCGGCCTCCTCAGCGCCGATCATGGCCCGCCCGATATCCTCGGGCTCGGTCTCGGATGTCTTGAAGCGCCCACTCAGGCGCCCGTCGTGGAGCACTTGCATGTGGTCGGAGAGCTCAAAGAGCTCCTCCAGTTCCTCGGAGATCACGAGGATTGCACAGCCCGCGTTTCTTAGCTCGATAAGGCGCTTACGGATCGCGGTCGCCGCGCCGATATCCACGCCCCAGGTGGGCTGGTTCAGGAAGAGGAGCTTCGGCTCCAGCATCAGCTCGCGCCCGATGATGAACTTTTGCAGGTTCCCGCCGGAGAGCGATCCGGCCTCGGCACTGGCTCCAGGCGTGCGCACGTCATTGTCGGCGATGCAGGTGCGCGTGAATTCGGTCGCGCGGCCCCCCCGGATCATCCCGCGGGCCACCATGCCCTTCGAGTGGGCGGTCAGAATGGAATTCTTCGTCAGCGACAGCTGCGGCACCGCCCCTTGGCCGAGGCGATCCTCCGGCACAAAAGCAAAACCGAACCCACGGCGGGCGGCGGGCCCCATCGTGCGGACGTCGGTGCCCATCATCGAAAGGCGCCCGTCAGCGGCGCGGGGCAGCATCGTCTCGCCTGAGATCACGGCCGCAAGCTCGCTCTGGCCGTTGCCGGAGACGCCCGCGATACCGAGGATCTCGCCCCCGCGAACCTCAAGCGACACGTCTTCGAGGGACACGCCGAAGGGGTCTTCCGAGGGCAGGCTCACGTGGGCCACATCAAGGAGGAGGGGGCCTTTTTCGACCTCCTTCGCGGGCGCCGGATCAGGCATGTTACGGCCGATCATCATGGTCGCCAGCTGATGGGCGTCAAAGTCTTTCGGGGTCACGTTGCCCGTCACCTTGCCGCCCCGCAGGATGGTGGCGTGGGTGCAGATCGATCGGATCTCTTCGAGCTTGTGAGAAATAAAGAGGATCGACACGCCCGTGGCCGCGAGCCGGCGCAGGGTGTCGAAGAGCAGCTCCACCGATTGCGGCGGCAGAACCGATGTCGGCTCATCGAGGATGAGCAGTTTGGGATCAGCGAGGAGGCAGCGGATGATTTCCACCCGCTGCCTCTCCCCCACGGAAAGCGCATGCACATAGGCCAGCGGATCAACTTCCAGCCCGAACTCGGTACCCAATTGCTTGATCCGCGAGGTTAGCTCACGCTTGCTGCCCGGGACGAGCAGCGAGACATTTTCAACCACCGTCAGTGTTTCGAAGAGCGAGAAGTGCTGAAACACCATCCCCACGCCGAGTTTGCGTGCCGCAGCGGGGGAGGTGACTTCGAAACGTTCACCGCGCCAATAGATGTCGCCTTCGTCCGGCGTGTCGACGCCGTAGATCAGCTTCATCAGGGTCGACTTGCCCGCACCGTTCTCGCCAAGGATTGCGTGAATGGCACCGGGCTCTACGTCGAGGTCCACGCCAGAATTGGCATGGACTGGACCGTAGATTTTTGTGACCCCGCGAAGGGACAGCAGTGGCTCAGCCATGGATCAGCCCGGCAGTGGGGTGGTCACACCCTTCACGTGCCAATCCATGCCGATGACTTCGGCGTCGCTCATGGTCACGCCAGCGGCGACACCTTCAGAGCCGTCTGCCTTAGTGATTGGGCCCGTGAACGGGGAGAAGGATCCGTCTGCGATGCCTGCCTCGATCTCTTCGATCTTGGCTTTGACGTCGGCGGGGATGTCTTCGCTCCAGTCGACGACCTTCACCACGCTGTCGCCCACGCCCAGGAAGGCGTTGCCCCCTTCGAAGGTGCCTGCGACATGGGCATCAACGGAGGCTTTGAAGAACGGCGACCAATCCGTCAGCACGCAGCCGAGGTAGGTGTTCGGCGCGTAAGCTTTCATGGAGGAGTTCAGGTTGAACGTGTAAACGCCCAGCTCCTCACCCTTGGCGACAACCGACGGCGTGTCCTGCGCGTTCGAGAAGATCACGTCGCAGTCTTGGGCCACGAGGGCCTCGGTCGCCTCTTGCGCTTTGGCCGGGTCGAACCAGGAGTTCAGCCAGACGACAGAGAGCTCGATATCCGGGTTGATCGCCTGCGCGCCTAGCGTGAAAGCGTTGAGCGAGGTGATGAGTTCCGGGATCGCGAAGGCGGAGACGGAGCCCAGCTTGCCGGTCTTGGAAACGGCGGCTGCGGCCATGCCCATCAGGTAGGTGCCCTGCGAATACTGCGCCGCGAAGGGCGAGAAGTTTGGGGCCACCATGAAGCCCGAGGCGTGTAGCACGGTCACATCGGGGTTGCGGCGGGCGATCTGCATCGCGCCGTTTTGGTACCCGAAGGAGCCTGCCACGAGGAACTTCGTGCCGTCCGCGATGGCCTTGTTCATGATGCGGTCAGCATCTGGGCCCTCGAAGATGTTCTCGATCACGGTGAGCTCTACCGCGTCGCCATAGGCGTCTTTGACGACCTGCAGGCCCTCATAAAGCGCATGGCCCCAGCCCACGTCCGCCACAGGCGACGGGATCACGAGCGTGATCAAAAGTGGGTCGTCCGCGGTGGCAGCCGCAGCCTTTCCACCCACGGCGGCAACCATGCCGGCGACAGAGGCGCCCGCGATAAAGTTACGTCTATTCAGAGTGTTGGTCATTCCAATCTCCTTTCCCTTCAGGTTTCGAGTGTCATGAGGGCCCGCTCGGCTTTGGCGAACAGGCTGGCTTCGTCAACGTTGGCAAACGCGCCGTCCTCCCAGACGATTTTGCCGTTGATCATGGTAAGGTCGGTGGGCATGCCGATGCCGACCTTGGCGATAAGGTTCGCAGGATCATGGCGCGTGCCCACGTAATCCATGCGGCGGGTGTCGATGGCGAAAAGGTCTGCGGCCATGCCGGGCGCGAGCCGTCCCACATCATCGCGCCCTAGCGCTGAGGCACCGCCTTTCGTCGCATAATCGAGGAACATCGCAGGCTCAGGCACCGGGTGTTTGCGGGTCGAGGCCACGAGGCACTGCAGCATGTAAGCCGAGTGCACGCAGTGCATCAGGTTCGAATTGTCATTGGAGGCTGCTCCATCGGCCCCAAGGCTCACCCGTACGCCAAGCGCGTCCATGGCGGGGATATCGGTGACTTCTGCGCCCACCAGGTAGACAGGCTCCGGACAATGGGCGACGCCGGTGCCCGTGGCCGCGAGGCGCACGAGTTCCTCGTGCGAGAGCTCCCAGCAATGGGCATAGAACGTGTTCGGCCCCGCGAAGCTCAGGTCTTCAAGGTAGGCCACCGTGCGCTTGCCGGTGCGTGCCTCCATCACCGGGCTTTCGCCTTCTCCCACATGGGTGTGCAGCAGCACGCCTTTGTCCCGTGCCAGAGCGACGGACTGGACGAGCGTGTCCTCATAGCAATTCACCGGCTGGCAGGGCGCCACCACGATCTGGCGCATGCTGAAGCGCGCGGCATCGTGGTAGGTATCGATCACCCGCGCGCAATCCTCGATGAACTCATCCGTGCTCTCGAGCATCTCGTCCGGGATTGTGGAGCCCTCGGATTTCGGCAGCGTATTGCCGCCCCGCATGGCGTGGAAGCGCATGCCGAGAAGCTCTGCGGCCTCAAACTGGCGGTCGATCAGCGCTTTCCCGGCGTGACGTGGAAAGCAGTATTGATGATCGGCAGCCGTGGTGCAGCCGTGCTTGATCAGCTCGGCCATGGCCGTGAGCGAGGAGTAGTAGAAGCACTCCTCATTCAGGCGCGAGAAGATCGGGTAGATCAGATCGAGCCATTCAATCACGCTCAGCTTCGTCCAATCGAGATCCGCCCGGTTGCGCACGAAGGTCTGGAAGAAGTGGTGATGGGTGTTGATGAGGCCGGGATAGATGAACCAGCCGCTGGCATTGCGCACCGTCACGCCGGGTGCTTCCGGCAGCCCCGGGCCAATCGCCTTGATCGCGGGCCCCTCTGTCAGCAGATCGACATCGCGCATGACCGTCACGCCCGATCCGTCGTCCGCCAGCACCGCCGCGCAGTTCTTCAGAAGGTACCCTGCCATTATGCACCCCCCGCCAGCGGGTCAGGGGCAAGTTCGTGAAGCCGGTGAATGCCCGGCATCTCGATGAACCCGGGCTGTGCGCGAATGGCCCGCATCCAGATGCGGATGGAGGGGTAGGGGTCGAGCGATACGCTCCCATCCGGGGCCAGCGCGACATAGGGGAAGCAGGCGATATCGGCGATGGTGATGCGGTCGCCCACAAGGAACGTCTGCCCCGTGAGGCGGCGCGCGAAAAGGGCGGCCTCTAGCTCCCGCAGCGCAGTGACACCGGCCTCTTGCAGGGCGTCTAGATCGCCCGGGAAGTGCAACATCTCCACGAGCCGCGCGCCACCCAGCGCAGATGTCAGGCGGTGCGAGAAGGACAGCCACTGCTGCATCGCGCCCACCTCGCCTGCGTCAGACGTGGCGAGCCAGTCTTGCCCGTGCTTCGCGGCGATATAGGCAAGAATTGCGGCGCTTTCAGTCAGAATCATGTCGCCGTCTACCAGGATCGGGATGCTGCCCGCAGGATTGAGCGCGAGAAGCTCCTCTCCCTTTTGCTCGCGTCCCGGATGGAAATCGACGGCGCGGATCTGCAGCTCCACCCCCAAAAGAGAGGCGAGCAGACGCACTTTGTAGCAGCTGGGCGAGAGGATGTAGTCGTAGAGGATCATTCAGCCACCAACTGCGCGCCGTAGGTGTAGTCGTGCCGTTTGAGCCAGCGGCGATAGGCGACCGAAGTGAGGTCCGCCCGCGTGGGCGTCTCAAGCGCAGGATCAAGCGGCAGCTTCTTCGGGATCTGGTTTTCGAGGATCGATCGGTCCTGCAAAAAGATGAGCTGCTGAAAGTGGATCAGGTCGGTCATCGTGGACGTGTCATCGAAGAGGGCCATCCACGGCCAGACGTCACAGAGCTCCTCCGTCAGCGGTTGCACGAAGAGGCAGATCACGTCCCATTCGCCGGGCCGTGGCGGGCATGTCTTGTAGAGGACCGAACAGGTCGGCGCCGGCACCCGGTACATGTATTCGGTGATGATCCCGCCGCCTGCCGATTTCGCAGCCTGGGGCTGGTAGAACTCCACCTTTGTGGCCCAGACTTCATCCTCGTCTTTGCGGATCTCTACCTTGTAATTGTTGACCTCCGGGTGGTCTTCCTCACCCAGAATATCGGTGTGCACGAAGGGGAAATGCGCGATGTCGAGGAAGTTCTCCACCGCCCGTAGGGGGGAGCATTTGACCCGCACGACGCCCACATCTACGAGCGTTCGCTCCGGGTGATCAGCTTCGGGGATGGTGAAGAGGTCTTTCTCAGGCGCCCCAAGGCTCGTCCAGAGGTGGCCAAAGCGCTCGACCGTCGGCAGCTTGCGCCCGCCGCAATCGACCATGGGCGCGCCTGCTTCGTCGAGGCCCACGGTGATGTCTTCGCCCATGAGCATCGTGGCCGTGCCCGCGCGGGTCAGACCGCTCAGGAGGCCCACCGGGAACCAGGCGTTCCGCATCGCTTGATCGCTCATGCCGCGCCCTCCGCCGTTCGGCGCAGCGCCTCAAGCGCGGTCGCAGCGGCGAGCTTGCTCGCCACACTCGTGCCCGTCGGGACCAGAGCCACCACAAAGGTTTCCAACGGCGTCCGTTCAGCCGTGACCAAATAGGCGGGCGTGCCGCTTAGCTCCGTTTTCAGAGCGGCTCCTGCTGCTTCAGCGATCGCTTCGGGCGTGGCGCGGAAGATCATGCTTCTGAGCGCCTCGAACCCCTCGATCTCGGCTGGAGCCTCCTCCGGCTCTGCAGCGGCCACCCAGACCACACCATTGGCCTCGGCCACAGGGAGCGGGCCGCAATTGATGGATTTCGGCGGCGCGAGACCGGGATGTGCGGGGATGTGCTCGCAACCCCCATCCCGGCCATAGCGCCAGCCATGGTAGATGCAGGACAGCGAGTTTCCCCGAACAAAGCCATGCGACAAGCGCATGCCCCGATGCGGACAGCGGTCCCCGTTGGCATGCAGTTCCCCGGAAGCTGTGCGCCACACTGCAATCGGGCCTGTCGGCAGCGCCGCAGGCACCACAGTGCCGTCCAGAATGTCCGTCGAGACTGCAGCCGGAACCCATTGGGTGCGTGCATCGGCCTGCATGATCGTGTCGTCCCCCTTGGCCGGTGGCACCGGGCCGAACGACTTTTCCGCTCGGCACACCCCTACCGACTTCGCATATTCCTAGGGCGTGGCAGTGGCCGCCGGTTGTCCAGTAACGAGCCAGATTGAGGCGATGGGATGTGGATTGGCGGCGGGCTTCCATGCAGCCACGTGCAAAAAATAACCGCAGTGCTTGGAAATTAATCAGGGTGCAGACGGCGCTGGATGCTGCTCCACAGACTCAACCCAGACGTCGATCGGGCCGAGCAAACAGCCGACTTCGAGGGCGTCGATCAGCTCTTCTTGGCCCTCAACTACGAAGCTCACCTGCGTCTCTTCGGCCTGCAGATTCTCGCAAAATAAGCCCAAACGCGCGCTGTGACGTTCTACCCATGGCAGAAAGCTGGGGCTCGCCAAACTACCTTGAATGGTCAGGCGTCGGCGGTGGTTCGAAATCGAGTTGGTCGTCACGGGCGCGAGCAGGCTCCGGGGTTGGTGCTTATCCTTTAGGCGTCCAGCTTCGGCATCTGCCCTCAGGAAAGCAAGGGGCTGCCTGCGTCTGAGGCGTTGCATATGCGGGCTGCATCACTAGCCTGAGAGCGACGCAGCAAGGATGACATCCACCATGTCCGACACGATCTTGGTCACTGAGCACGACGGCTGGGTGCAGCTGACGCTGAACCGCCCGGACCGCCTCAATAGTTTCAATGAAGAGATGCATCTGGCGCTGCGCACGGCGCTTGAGGCCGCGCGGGACAATGGCGCGCGTGCGGTGCTTTTGACGGGTGCAGGCCGCGGGTTCTGCGCGGGCCAGGACCTGGGCGACCGCAATCCGAAGCAGGGCAACTGGCCGCCCGATCTCGGCGCTACGGTGAGCGATTTCTACGCGCCGCTTGTGCGCCTCATCCGGTCGCTGGGCTGCCCCGTGGTCTGCGCGGTGAACGGCGTGGCCGCGGGGGCAGGATCAAGCATCGCGCTCAACTGCGATATCGTGCTGGCCGCAGAAAACGCGCGCTTCATCCAATCCTTCGCGAAAGTAGGTCTCATCCCCGACACCGGCGGCAGCTGGCACCTGCCGCGCCTGCTAGGGGAGGCCCGCGCCAAAGCGCTCGCCCTCACGGGGGAGCCGCTCTCTGCCCCCAAGGCCGAGGAATGGGGTCTGATCTGGAAGTGTTTGCCCGATGAGGAGCTCCTGGAGGCCGCGCAGAAGCTTACCGCCCAGCTGGCAGAAGGCCCCACCATGGGCCTCGCGCTGACGAAGGAGGCGATCCATGCCTCCGCCACCAATACGCTCGATGAACATCTCGATCTTGAGGCCGGGTTCATGCGCCGCTGCGGGCAAAGCGACGATTACGCCGAGGGCGTCACCGCCTTCCTCGAAAAGCGCGACGCCGTCTTCAAGGGCAGCTAGTGGCCCGCCTGGTCGTAGTCGAAAACAACCTTCTCGGACTTCACGTAGGACTGGCAGGTCAGCACGTAGCCTTGCTCCACCTCATAGTCCTCAAGCGCATGGTTTGCGGCCATCTCAACCTCGCCCTCAAGCACCTTGGCTTTGCAGGTCGAACAGACGCCCGCGCAGCAGGCAAAGGGCGGGTCGATGGCGTTGTCGCGCGCGGCTTCGAGCAGCGTCATTTCTTGGTTCATCGTCATCGTGCGCGTCTCGCCACCAATGGTGACCCGCGCCTTGATGCCTTGCCGCGCTTCGGCGTCTGATTTTGGGCGCTGCTTGGCGCGGCCGGGTTGGCTGCTGGCAAAGAGCTCTCGCCGGATGCGGGCCTTGTCCAAGCCGTGCTCCTGCAATGCGCCGCTTACGGCTTCGGCCATACCCTCGGGCCCGCAGATATAGGCCATGGAGATCATGCTCACATCGATCCACTGACGGAACAGATCCGCGCATTTCGCGCCATCGATGCGCCCATGGAAGAGGTCGATATCCTGGCTCTCATCAGTAAGCAGATGGATGACACTGAGCCTCCCCATGTAGAGGTCTTTGAGGTCGGCAAGCTCGTCGCGGAACATGATCGAATGGATGGAACGGTTGCCGTAGACCAGCGTGAAGGTGGCCTCTGGGTTCTGGGCTAGCTCGCTCTTGAGGATCGACAGAATGGGCGTGATGCCGGAGCCCGCCGCGAAGCCCACGATATGGGGCGCGTCGGCCTCTGTCTCGGCATGAAAGCTGCCCATGGGCACCATGGCCTCGACGATGTCGCCCACGGCGAGCTCCGTATTGGCCCAGCTGGAAAACGCACCGCCGTCGACCCGCTTGATACCCACTTGCAGGGTGCCGTCATCCCGGCCCGCGCATATGGAGTAGGATCGGCGCAGCTCATCGCCGTCGAAATCGCGGCGGAACGTCAGATATTGGCCCGGCGTGAAGGAGAAATCAGCGCCATCCTCAGGCGCGAGCGTGACCACCACGGCGTCGCGGGTGGTTTTGGCGAGGTCTGTCACCTTCAGCGCGTGAAACTGCGGCACGGGCGCCTCCTCAGATGCATTTGAAGTAGTCGAAGGGCTCAAGGCACGACAGGCACCGCCATTGCGCCTTGCAAGGGGTGGAGCCGAACTGGCTCACCCGCTCCACATCAGCCGATTGGCAATGTGGGCAGCGTTCTGGCCCACCGGCCGGGCGTGGCGGCGCGATGCCGTAGCCCTCAAGGCGCGCGCGGCCTTTGTCCGACAGCCAATCCGTCGTCCACGCAGGCGCGATCTTGGTCTCGATCTCCAGCTTCTCGACGCCGCGCTTGGCCAGCGCCGTCTCGATATCGAGCGCGATGATCGCCATGGCCGGGCAGCCCGAGTATGTGGGTGTGATGGTGATCTTGGCGGTGTCGCCATCAATGGCCACGCCCCGCACCACGCCCAGATCGACGACGGAGATCACAGGGATCTCCGGATCAGGCACATCCTCGAGCCAGGCCCAAATCTGCGCCTCGGTGAGAGCCTCCGCCGCTACCATGTCGCGCCCGGGTAGGAGCGTTGGAGAATCTGCATCGTCGCCAGCATGTGGCCCAGATGCTCCGTATGCCGGAACCCCGTGCGCCCGCCTTTGTGGGCAAAGTCGCCCTCGGGCAGCGTCAGCGCGGCGGCGCTGAGTGTGGCCTCAACCGTCGCGCTATGGGCCTCCCTCAGGCTGGAGGGCAGGGGGGCGACACCGGCCTCCGCCATCGCCTCATCCACCGCGTCATCGGCAAACATCTCCCCCACGTAGGGCCACAGGAATTCGAGCGCGGCCTGCATGCGCGCGTTGCTTTCCTCGGTGCCGTCGCCCAAGGCCACCACCGTCTCCTGGGAGCGGTCGAGGTGGTAGAGCGCCTCCTTCACTGATTTCGCCGCGATATCGGCCACGCGCTGATCACTGGAGCCCTGCAGCGCCGTCAGCCACGGCACCTGAAACGCGTCAAAGAGGAACTGACGCATCAGCGTGCGCCCGAAATCCTCGCTCGGCACCTCAAGCATGAGTAAGTTCTTGAAATCATAGACTTCGCGTCGGAAGGCGAGGTCGTTCGCACTACGTCCCGAGCCCTCAACCTCGGCGGCATAGCCCAGCCAAAGCTGCGTCTGCCCGATCAGATCAAGCGCGGTGTTGGCAAGCGCGATGTCTTCCTCAAGCGCCGGCGCCACGCCGCACCATTCCGACATGCGGTGACCGAGCACGAGCGCATTATCGCCCTGTCTCAGCAGAAATTCGAAAAGCGCGTCCGCCATCACATTTTCCCCACCTCGTCGGGGATGTCGTAGAACGTGGGGTGGCGGTAGATCTTGTCTCGCGCCGGGTCGTAGAGCGGGCCTTTGTCCGAGGGGCTCGACGCGGTGATCTTTTCTGCCTCAACGACCCAGATGCTCACGCCTTCATTGCGGCGGGTATAGACGTCGCGGGCGTTTTTGACGGCGTGCTCGGCGTCAGCGGCGTGGATTGATCCCACGTGCCGGTGGCTCATGCCATGTTGGCCGCGGATGAAGACTTCCCACAGGGGCCATTCTTTGCTCATTCGGCTGCCAGTGGCGCGCACTGCTCCTGTTTCCAGCGTGTGGCGCCGGGCAGCTCCGCCCAGCCAAACGCGTTTTCTGTCGGTCCTTCTGCGTCCAGAAGGGCCAGCTTGTCGGCGGCCTCCGTTGGCGTTGGGCGGTGGCCCGGCGGCACCCACCAAAGCGCGAAATGCATCGAGCCGAGCGCGTTAAACCACTCCGCCCGGCGGTGATAGAACTGCTTGTGGATTGTGCCCCAAACGAAGGTCTCCAGCGCCTCGGCGTCGCGCCAGGTGGAGGCATTGTATATCACATGGGGGTCCGCCTCGATCCGCGTATCCATGGCGTTGCCCGTGTCGTCCGTGTGGCGCCAGACGAAGCCGTCCAACCGCTCCGCCACCGCATTCACCCGGTCCAGAGCGTTCACGAAATCGGCCACGATGGGCGAGTCCATCGGCGCCTTCAGGCGGGCGATATTCACCTCCGCCAATTGCCAATCTGATGCGGGGGGATGGATCATTCTGCGGCCACCTTTCTGGCGCGCTTCTTCTCGGCATGGGCCATCATCGCGTCCCGCACCCAGGCGCCGTCGTCCCACGCTTTCTGGCGGGCCGCGATGCGTTCCTTGTTGCAGGGGCCGTTGCCCTTGATGACCTCGAAGAACTCGCTCCAATCAGGCTCTGCAAAGTCGTAGTGGTCGGTTTCTTCGTTCCACTTCAGCGTCTCGTCAGGGATGGTGAGGCCGAGATATTCGGCCTGCGGCACCGTCTCATCGACGAACTTCTGACGCAGCTCATCGTTGGTGTTCATCTTGATCTTCCACGCCATGCTTTGCGCGGAATGGACGGAGTCCTTGTCGGACGGCCCAAACATCATCAGCGCCGGGAACCAGAAGCGGTTGAGCGCATCTTGCGCCATGCGCTTTTGATCTTCTGTGCCCTTCACCATCGACATCATCACGTGGAAGCCCTGACGCTGGTGAAAGCTCTCTTCCTTGCAAATCCGCACCATGGCGCGGGCGTAGGGGCCATAGGATGTCCGCTGCAGCGGCACCTGGTTCATGATCGCCGCCCCGTCCACGAGCCAGCCCACCGCACCCATGTCGGCCCAAGTCAGCGTGGGGTAATTGAAGATCGACGAATACTTCATGCGCCCGTCGAGCAGCATCTCCGTCATCTCGTCCCGGCTCACGCCCAGCGTCTCGGCCGCGCAATAGAGGTAAAGGCCGTGGCCCGCCTCATCCTGCACCTTGGCCAGAAGGTTCGCTTTCCGCTCAAGCGTGGGCGCGCGGGTGATCCAGTTGCCTTCGGGCAGCTGGCCCACGATCTCGGAATGCGCATGCTGGCCAATCTGGCGGATCAGCGTCTTGCGGTAGCCTGTGGGCATCCAATCCTTGGGCTCGATCTTTTCGCCTGCATCAATGCGCGCCTGAAAGGCGGCGAGCATCTCGGGATCTTCAGCAGTGGCTTCCGATTTCACCATCTGTGCGTACATCGTCAGTCCTCCCTAAGGGCGTTCAAGAATAAGGGCGACGCCTTGGCCCACGCCCACACACATCGTGCAAAGCGCATAGCGCCCGCCCGTGCGGCGCAGCTGGTAGGCCGCCGTCAGTACGAGCCGTGCGCCCGACATCCCCAGAGGATGCCCCAGCGCAATCGCGCCTCCGTTCGGGTTCACGTGCGGCGCATCATCGGCCACGCCAAGCTCGCGCAACACGGCGAGGCCTTGGCTCGCGAAAGCTTCATTGAGCTCGATCACATCCATCTGCTCGATGCTGAGCCCCGCCCGGTCGAGCACTTTACGCACCGCAGGCACCGGTCCGATGCCCATCACCCGGGGCGCAACGCCCGCCGCCGACATGCCCACAATCCGCGCGAGGGGCGCGCCG
>JBCBFV010000006.1:0-21915 GCA_038527425.1 Pseudomonadota bacterium | reverse complement strand
GATCGCATCCGCGTAGCCGATCTTGCGGCGGATGTTCTCGACAATGCTCACGACCGTGGCCCGATTACGCCGGAATGCAGCCTGTTCCATCCGCTGGTCCTGGGCGCGCAGAAGCTGCTCGAGCGTCTGCAGCTCGAAGGCACCATAGTGGTCGAGTTGGTGGGACAGGAAGGTGAACGCGGGCTTCTTGGCGGATCCTGGGCGGGGCACGTCGCGCGCAAGGTCTTTTAGGAGCATCGGCTGGGGCAAGTGCACCACATGGGTTCCGGCAAGCATGTCGCCCAACCGCTGGCGGTGCACATTCGACAGCGGGATCGCAAAGGCCATGAAGACCCATGCGAAGCTGATCCAGCCCATGAAGCCCCCTGCCCCGATCGCAAAGAGGAGCGTGCCCGGCAGAAAGATCTCCGCCTCTTTCATCAGGTTGCGCAGCACGAGCGCATGGGCGCTGAGGGGGCCGCCGTCGTGGCTGACGACTTTGATCTTCATTAGCTTCTTGCCCAACGTCTGCCCGTTCCAGATGAGCTCGGCGATGACGTAGTAGGGCACCCGGATCATGAAGAAGAGGAGCGAGGCCAGCGCCATGAACGAGTTCACGCCAAGCGCCCCGCTGAAGGTAAGCAGAAGAAGAAGTGCGACGGCGCAAACCACCGTGATGATGATGTCCACGATCTGCGCGCCCATACGGACGCCGACCGAAGCGATGGGCAGGTTCAGTGGCACACCCTCGGGCGGCACCACCTGCGCGGCTTCGGCATGGCGTGCCGCGCGCTTGGCCTTACGCTTTTCGCGCCGTGTGCGAGGCATATCCGTGGCCGTCATGACTTCGTGCGCCCCGCAAAGACGAACCAAGAGAGCCAAAGCGCCCCGATCCCCCAGCCCACGACGTAGCGGGTCGTCATGTCTTGGATGAGTTGGCGCGCGAAGCCTTCAAGCAGCGCCGCCGCAAGGAGCATGAGCGCGGCGACGATTGCGATCTTTACGGCGTCACGTCCCGCGATCCTGAGCGCCTCGCGCCTTGTATTCTGACCCGGAAAGAGCACCGCGAACCCGAGCCTCAGCCCGCCGCCGCAGGCGATACAAATCGCCGAAAGCTCGGTCACGCCATGGACGGAAAGCCACCCGCCGATGTCCCACCCAAGCCCGCGTTCGACATGCACGGCATAGAAGGCACCGATGGCAAGACCGTTGTAGAAGGTCAGCAAGATCGCGGGCGCACAGGCAAAGACCCCGAGCCCGAAGATGAAGATCGCGATGCGGGTGTTGTGCGAGAAAAGGAAGCTCGCAAAGGCACCGAGCCCGCTGGCCTCCGGGCTGTCGTCATAGATGATGCTGAGAAGGTATTCGGTCGAGGCATCTGGCCCGCGGTCTCCGGCGAGATCTGGCGGCATGAAGACGTAGAACCACTCCGAATTCTCAAGGTAGAGCAAGTAGCCCACCAGAACGCCGAGCCCCATGCAGGCAAAGCCCGCCAGAAGGAACGGCCAACACCGGCGCATGGCTTGCGGCGCGGAATGGGTAAAGAAGCGGGTGAAAAGGCCGCCCAGTCGTTCCTGAGGCGCATAGACACTCAGATAGGCCCGTGCGGCCAGTGCCTCGAGATAGGCGAGAAGCGCTTTGTCGAGGCTGATCTCCCGCGCGATAGCGAGCGAAGTGGTGGCCTGACGGTAGAGCGCTGCTAGATCGCGGCTCTGCTCGAAACTCAGCGATTGCACGCCGCCGGCCTCGGCGAAGGTCACGAGGTCTTCGAGCTTCTTCCAATCCTTCTCCCGCTCAGCGCGGAAGCGGGCGGAGCGCATGAGGGTTGCGTCGTCAGCCATCAGATCAGCTCCCTCTCTTTGATGTCGAGATAGGCAGAGATGAGGCGCCCCGTTACCTGACCCGGTTTTGCATCGATCACCGTCACGCCGAGGCGGGTGAGCCGTTCGAGGACGAGCCGCCGTTCAGAGAGCGATTGGTTCGCGGCCACCAGCGTCGCCACCCCGTTCATGTCGTCGGGCGCCTCTTCGATCTTCTCCTCAAGCTCCGGGTCGCGGATGGCCACGAAGAGAATGAGGTGCCGCTTGGCCAGGATCGCGATGTTTTCGAGCATGAGCTCGGCAGAGGTCGTGTCCACGAAATCGGTGAAGATGATGATCAGCGATCGCTTGGGCGTGCGCGCGTTGAGTTCGGTCAGGGCGAGGGTGTGGTTCGTCTCCCGGCTCACATAGTCAAGCTCAGCCGCCCAGGAGCGTAGCCGCACGAAGGCAGCGCGGCCGGGCTCGGGCTTGGCGAAACTGCGCGGGCGCACGTCATAGGCATAATGGCCCACGAGATCGCCGCCCACGTTGGCGGCCCATGCCACGGCGAGCGCGGCCGTTACGGCGTGGTCGATCTTGGGCATGCCCGCGATCTCTTCGCGCATGAGAAAGCCATTATCGATGGCGAGGATCACGTGGTGGTTCCGCTCGGCCCGAAGCTCTTTGGCGACGAGGGCGCGTTTGCGGGCAGACCGCTTCCAGTCGATGCTTTTGACGTCCATGCCGGGCACGAAGTCGCGCAGCTGATGGAATTCGGAACCATCGCCAATGGCCCGGTTCTCCTTTTGCCCGAAGAGCTGCGAGATCACCTTCGTCGTCAACGCGCCCGATTGCACGAGGCGAATGTTGGGGACCACGCGAACTTCGGCGCCCAGCGCGAGGCGCGGGACGAATTCGAAGAGGCCAAGCCGCGATGTCCAGCGGAGCCAGAGGTAAGGCATGGACCAGACCCCGCGCCGCTGGGCGTTCACCTGAACATCAAGCCGCCCCACGCGATTGAAAGACATCTGTCCGGGGCCACTGAGGCCTTCGGGCCAGTCAAAGCGCGCTTCTTGCCCCGGTGCGGCGCGTGGGTCCGCGAGCGACAGTGTGAAATCCTCGCCCACAAACACCTCCGTCGGGGCATCAACACCCAACGCGGCTTGCCTGCGCAGGGACAAGATCATGTCGCCTGCGGCCACGAGGATGAGCACAGCCCACGGCGCAAGCGCGAGGTCGCTCACGCCATCGCCAGCAACCGCCGCAAGGACGGTCAGGACCAGAAGGCCCAAGGCTGCGGCCAATAATCTGCGGGAGGGACGGATCAGCGGGGGGCCTCGATCTGGTTAAGGATGTTCTCAAGGACCTGATCGGACGACCGGCCTTCGATCTCCGCCGCCGGGCCCAGCACCACGCGGTGACGCATGGCGGGAATGTAGAGGCGTTTTACGTCGTCGGGGATCGCGAAGTCGCGGCCCGCAAGCGCTGCCGTCGCCCGGGTCGCCAGCGCCAACGCATCTGCCGCACGGGTGGAGGCGCCAAAGGCAATGTCGCTCGTGGCGCGCGTCGCCCGGACAAGCCGCAGAATGTAGTTGAGGATATCGTCGTCGAGGATGATCCCGTCGATGATCTTGCGGCTGTCGGCGAGGTCCTCGGCGCTCAGCACCGATTGCAGGCCGCTCGTCTCCGATCCGGTCTCCACCGGCTCCTTGGCGTGCTTTTGCAGGATCGCGATCTCCACATCCTCCGGCGGGAAGTCGATCAGCACTTTGAAGAGGAAGCGGTCGAGCTGCGCCTCGGGCAGCGGATAGGTGCCCTGCTGCTCGATGGGGTTTTGCGTGGCCACAACGATGAAGTTGTCGCCAAGTGAATGGTCCGTCCCGTCGATGGAAACCACGCCCTCGTTCATTGCCTGCAGCAGCGCGGCCTGCGTCTTGGGCGGGGCGCGGTTGATCTCGTCAGCGAGCAGCACCTCCGAGAACACGGGGCCTTTCGTCAGGATGAAATCGTTGGTCTGGAAGTTGAAGATCGAGGTGCCCAGCACGTCGCCCGGCATCAGGTCAGGCGTGAACTGGATGCGCCCGAAATCGAGCGACAGTGCAGACGCAAAGGACCGGGCGAGCAGCGTCTTTGCGGTGCCGGGAGGGCCCTCCATCAACACATGACCGCGCGCGAAGAGAGCGACGATCAGGCTGTCGATGACGTCCTCTTGGCCGAGGACGGTCTTGCCGATCTCAGCCCTGAGGGCGTCGGCTCGGGCGGCTAATACCTCGAGAGTCATCGGTAATCTGCTCCAATATTCGTTCGAGTTCGGAAACGGCGGCCATGGCTTGCCCGGCGCTCGCGCCTTTGGGCATGGCCGCCAAATTGTTCAGCGCCCCGGCGAGCGGGCCTGCAAGGTCCGGGTGGCGGCGCTGGGTGAAGGAAAGGAAAGCTTCGGCGCTCGAAAACTGCCGGGCGTGGGCTGGCCCAAAGAGGGCCGATGCCGTGGCTGCAAGACGCGCGCGGGCGTATTCGTTGACGAGCGCGCCGTCCTGACCTGAGAGGCGCATCAGATTGGCACGCGCCCCGATGGCCAACGCTTTGGCTGCGCCGAGACGACCCACGGAGTCGCGCAGCGGCCCAAAGCGCATGAAGGCCCGCCACAGGATCAGGAGGAGGGACAGCACCGCTCCCGCCCACATCAGTGTGAAAGGTGGCTCAAAGAAACGCAGCAGGTCCGACCATTCCCGTTCCCGCGCCACGCGCTCCTCAGGGGAGGCGAACCACGAGCGGGAGCTGTAGTCGATCAGGATTCGTCCTTCGGCGCCAAAGGGCGCAACGACGTCGCGCACGATGAAAGCATTGTCGCCGAGAAGCAGGCCGTGATTGTTCGTCAGATCGGGGTCGGAGAGCACGAGCATCTTCGTGCCCCAACGCGTGTCACAGCGGCCCAAAAGCATGCCCTCCGCGTCGCCAACGATGGCTTCGCAGGCATCGGACCTGAACATCTGCGCACCATAGCTGACGGCGGTCAGCTGTTCGCCATCGAGGGTGTTGTAGGGAAACTCCGAGAACGGACGGCGGCTGTACTGAATGCGCGCGTCGCGGTCGTTGATGATGTCGGTGAGCACGTCCTGGATTGCGGCGGGCTCTGCGATCAAAAGAGGATGCGCGATGCCCGTCAGGCGCATCCCGCTGCGCCACTTGGGCAGGATGGCGAGCACCGTCACCTCGCGTGACTTGTCTTCGACCGAACTCAGGAAGACGTCGAATTCGTCCTGCTGCATCAAGAGCTCTTCCTGAGTGCCCGGCGGGATGCGGCGTGCGGTGACGTTCGTGTCGTAGATCGGCAGAATGTTGAGCCCGATCTCCTCCCGATCGATGGGCCAGCCGCCGGTGAAGATCTGGACGCTTTCGTCTTGGGCCACGAGCCAGGCCCTGAGACCATCGAGCCCCGTAGGAGACCGGCGAAGCTCCTGCCGGCCCTGCGAGGCGACAAAGAGCACGGCGCCCACGGCAAAGACCGCGATCAGGATCATGACGATCCGGCCCGCGCCCCCTTGGGTGGGCTGCGTTTGGGTCGCGTCGCTCATGAAGCGGCTCCTGTCCAAAGCGGTCGCACGCTTTCGAGATACTCGCGGAACTCACCCTCGGTCACGTCGCGGCCGCCGAACTGGACACGTTCGCTGGCGAGCACGAGCGCGTGGAGCGCATCGCGGTGGGGCAGATCGGCTGGCACCCGGCGCAGCGCATCCCGGTCGGTCCAGCTGCGCTGAAAAAGGACCCCCTGCGCTGCAACGCTGCGCGCGAGCAGGGATTTGCAAAGCGCCACCAGCGCCTCTTTCTTGTCGGGCATTCTGAGGATGGCCTCGAGGCCAACAGGCTCTGCGTTCTGGCGCATGGAGCCTTTGCGAACAGCGACGCCCTCCTGACTGCCATCCTCAGGGTCGCGCGCAAAGGATACGCCAAAGCGCCCGCCGTAGGAGACGATGATGTAGGTCAGGAAGAGAAGGATTGCCGCGCAAACGATGATGAACGTGATGCGTACATTGCCGGCCGCCTCGAACACCCGGTCGCCGTCGATGTCCGGCTGCTGGCGCGGTGTTTCGTTCGTCTCAAGCGGGGGCGCTGGCCGCGTCGGATCAAAGTAGCCAACGCTCGTGTTGATCCCGCGGAACCGGATCGAGGCGGCGTACGCCTCGCCAGACTCGCGGATTTCGATGCCATCGAGCGGCGCTTCCTGCGCAGCAGAGCCGGTCGCCACAAGGACCCAGAGCAGACACGCACGAACGAGGACACAAACTCTCATGCGTCGTGTGTAGAGGGGCGGATTCCACGGGGCAACAGCGCGTGTGTGCGGTCATCGTCGCACCACCGTAGGGTTGCACGATTGCACTGGTATTGGCCGTTTGGGGCCTAGGCCCCGCGCGCGGTCGCCATCTTGTCTAAGTGGCGCGCGAATGCATCCTCCCCGAACCCTTCTTTGAGAGCGCGGGCGAGGAACGCGGCCTGCGTTTCCGGAGCCAGCCCGTTGCTCGGCGGATCGCGGTCGAGGTTGGTGGGGAAGGAATAACCCTCGGCGGTGGCAGCGATGGCGGCAGCAAGCTCTGTAGCGGTGAGGCGACCTGTCTGTGCCGCCTTCTGTGCATGCGGGTAGAGCAACTTGCACATCTTGTCCCGATCCACGGTTTCCATGGCGCGGCCAAAGGCGGAGGACACCTGCAGGAGGTTGGCGAAACGGTGGATGTCCGCGCTGCTGTTGGCCCCCGCCGCATGGAAAAGCGCCGGGTTGAAGAAGACTGCATCGCCTTTGTCGAGCGGGAGTTGGACATACCTTTCCTCAAACACCTCCCTGAAATCTGGCCGGCGCCAGGCCGCATATCCGGGCAGATATGCCTGCGAGAACGGCAAAAGCTTCGTCGGACCGCTCTCGAGCGGCATGTCACAATGAGCAACGGCCCCCTGCAACGTCAGGACGGGCGAGACATCATGCACATGAGCCGGGTAGGACGCGCTCACATCAGCGGTCTGAAAGCCGAGGTGATAATCCCGGTGCGCCTGCTGCGCGGCACCGCCGGGGTGCACCAGGTTTACCTGCGCTGTCATTTGGTAGTTCGGGCCGAGCCATGCCTCGCAGACAGCCGCAATGGCGGTGTTGGCAAAGTAGTCGAGGAAGACATCGGGGGCCGCTTCGCAGAGTTTCTGAAGCGCGTTCCAGACACGGTCATTGGCGCCAGAGGCCGCGAAATGATCGCCTCCGCCACCGCTCTGGACCGTCTCCTGCGCGATGATCCCTTTGTAAACCTCGGTCGCTTTGTCGAGGACGCCCGTGTCGGCATAGGCCCCCTTGAGCGCGACAACGCCTGCCCCGGACCTCAGCACGCGGGCCCATTCGGCCATGATCTGACGCCGGGTCTGTGGGTCTTCCAACCGAGGCCGCAGCTTGGCCATGTCATAGAGAGGGATGTCCTTCTCGATAGCCGCCGCGAAGGGCACCTGATCTGGGCGTGTAGACTGATCGATGACGGCCAGAAACTCGCTCAGATCGCAGGCCTCCGGGTCGTAGTAGCCGGGTGTTTGGGCGACGATATCTTTCATGACAGCTCCTCCTTGCTGCTGCCCAACGTACCGGGTGGGATGTTGCTTTGATCCGAAAAACGCATCAGAAACGCATCAAATGACCCATCGCTTCCCCATCAAGGAAATCGCTCGGCAGGCCGGTTTGGGCACCGCGACGGTGGACCGCGTGCTCAATGATCGGTCGCATGTGAGTCCCCAAACTAAACGACGTGTGGCCTCGGCCATCGAAGAGCTCGAAGCCCAAGAGGCGCAGCTGAGCGCCCGGGGCCGGCGCCTCTTCTTCGACTTCTTAGTGGAGGCGCCCAGCCGCTTTAGCCGGGAAGTGAAGGAGGCAACCGAGGCTGTGCTTCCCCAGATCGGCGCGGCAGTGTGTCGGCCACGCTTTCAGTTGCACGAGATCATGGAAGAAGACGAGGCCCTGCGCGCGCTGCGGCGGATCCTGAAGAAGGGAAGCCACGGTGTGTGTTTGAAAGCCCGGGACACGGCACCGATCCGCGCCGCTGTGGCGGAGCTGGCAAAGGCCGGTATCCCCGTCGTCACGCTCGTCACCGACATCGCCTGTCCGGAGAGGTTGGCCTATGTCGGGCTCGACAACGCGGGGGCGGGTCGGACCGCGGCGTACCTCATATCACGCAGCTTGGCGCCCGGCCCGGGGACAGTGCTCGCCACACGCAGTCACGAGCGCTTCCTCGGCGAGGAGGAACGCCAAGCCGCGTTCCTGGAAACCCTCGGCCGCCTTCGTCCAGACCTTAGGGTGGTGGCGCTCGACGGCGGAAGCGGCGTGGACAGGGAAACGTCAAAGCTTCTTGCGGAAACTCTTCAGGGCGTCAAACAGCTGAGCGCGGTTTACTCGATGGGCGGGGGGAACCGATCAATCCTGCGCAGTTTGGAAGAACGGGGACTGACGCCCCAGCTCTACGTCGCCCACGACCTCGATGATGAGAACCGCGCCTTGATCGCCGGAGGAAAGCTCGACTTTCTGCTGCATCACGATCTGCGCCACGACATCCGAAGCGCCTTCGACGCGTTTCTCGCGCATCACCGATTGCGCATCGATCTGGCGGAAGCGGTGCCGTCTACCGTGCAGGTGCTAACGCCAGAGAACATCCCCGCCAAAGAGCGGCTCAGGCCGGCCTTAAAGGATGGGCCGCCTCGCGCGCCGCTTAGGTGACGGTGAACTGACCCATCATCCCACAATCCTCATGCTCGAGGATGTGGCAGTGATACATGTAGGGGGCGTCCGCAGGTGCCTCATAATCAAAGGTGACGAGCACCTCTGACCACCCTTCATCGACATGGACCATGTCCTTCCACCCCTGAGCGTAAGCTGGCGGCTCAGCGCCGTTCTGGCTGAGGATGCGGAACGAACAACCGTGCACGTGGAAGGGGTGGAGCTGATCATCGACGGTGATGCGCCAGATCTCTGTGTCTCCCTTGCGGACTTCTTCATCGATGCGGGCCATGTTCATGGGCATGCCGTTGATCGCCATGGCGCCTGCATCCCCGCAGAAGTTCTCCCAATCGAGGGCCAGCGCGACAAGGTCGGCGCCTACATCCATCTCCAACTCGAAGCTGCGGGTCACGGTCGCATCGCCGGGGCGTGGCGGGGCAAGGTTGGCGAGTTGTGTGGGCATGGAGCCTGTGAAGCCCGACTCGCCCGTTCTGTTGAGTGTGAGAAGAGGGACCGCCTGTTCGAGGCCAAAGAGATTGGCAAAGAACCCGCCACCTGCCCCTTCGAGGGTCACGTTGAGGCTGTTGGAGGCGGCCGCCCCCATGTCCACGAGCACCTCATATCGTTCGCCCGGTGACATCACGATGTTCTGGGTCTCGACTGGGGAGGGGAGGAACCCACCCTCCGTTGCGATCACAGTGATGGGCCCGGTCTCCATGGAAAGCTCCAGGAAACGCGCATTGCAGGCATTCAGGATGCGCAGGCGAACAAGGCCAGTGGGCACGGTCTGCACAGCGGGGGCGATGGCGCCGTTGATGACCATCGTGTCGCCCTGGAAGCCGTCCTCGAATACTGCGCCGGTCAGCTGGTAGTCCATGCGCCCAGCGCCATCGAAGTTCTTGTCCTGCAGAACAAGCACGAAATCGTCGACGCCATAGGTCTGAGGCAAATCGGCGTCGAGGCTGCCGTCATCCTCGACCAACAGGACGCCAGCGAGGCCTTTGTAGGTTTGTTGAGCCGTTTTGCCGTGGGTGTGGGAGTGGAACCAATTCATCGAGGCGCGCTGGACGATCGGAACATCCGGTGACCAAACCTCGCCAGAGTTGATCTCTTGATGTGGGCCGCCATCGACGTCGCCAGGGATATGGAGCCCATGCCAGTGGATCGTCGACACATCGCCGATGTTGTTGGCCACATCAAAGGGAAGGGTCTGACCCTGCTTGGCCCGGATCACCGGCCCGAGGTAGCTGTTATTGATGCCGAACGTGTCGCTCAGGGCGCCAGTACCAAAGTCATGAGTGGCGGGATCAAGCGACAGGGGGATGCGACCATCGATGGACCCGATCAGATCCGTCATGGGAAGAACGCGCAACGGCTGAGGCGTGGTCTGTGCCCACATCGCCCCGCCCGATGCCATCAAGAGGCCTGCACCCGTCGTCCCAAGGAATGTCCGCCTGTCCATTGGCCCCTCCTAGTTTATCAACTAAGATTGATAAGTGGGCACCAAGGGCACTTTGTCAACTGTGATTGATAAAAGAGACGACGACTTTCTCGGGCAGAATATCAAGGGCCTGATGATGACACTGATCGCTGAATGGGGCGCTCAGATGGATGACGCGCGCGCCGAGACAGAATTCGCAGCCGTCCGGCCCGCCGACATCCGCGTCTTTGCCCAGCTGCGCGGGCGCACGCTGAAGCTTTCGGCCATTCACCGGGAGATGAGCTATTCCCGGCAGGCCGCTCAGCAGGCCGTGGACCGGTTGGTGGGGCACGGCATGATCACAGTGCAGCCAGATCCCGACAGCAAACGCGACAAGATCGTCTCCATCACAGAAAAAGGGCAACGTTGGCGTTCGATCGCGGCCGATCAGATTAGGCAGATCGAGGGTCAGATTTCAGAGGCGCTGGGCCGTGACGATCGCGAAAAGCTGAGAGACATGCTCACTGGCTTGGTCGCGCACTCCAAAGGTTAGCGCATCGCGCGCGTGGCCTCGACGATCCCGCGCGCCAAAACATCGAAGACGATCCGAATGCGGCGGCTCGTCTGCAACTCGCGGTGCGTGACAAGCCAGATCGGAAACTCGAGCGATGGAAAGGTGTCGAGGACCTTTTCGACACCTGGCTCGTTTTCACCCAATACCTCGGGCTGCATGGCCATCCCGTAGCCCGCTTTCACAAGCTCCCAGGCAACGACGCCACTGGCGCTCGACATCACGAAGCGCTCTGCACGCAGGGGGATGCCCATATTGTGCATGGGCGCCAACAATCGCTCAGGATCAGCATTGCCGACAAAGTCGTGCTCGGCGATCTCGCGCAGGGTCTGAGGCCGGCCCACCCGATCGAGATAACTCGTTGCCGCATAAAGACTGGCGCGAAAATCGCCGACATGCTTGGCGATCAGATCAGGCTGCTCGGGTCGGACATGGCGGATGGCAATATCGGCTTCGCGCTGTGTGAGGTTTTGAACGTCCGCCGAGGCCACGATCTTGACCCGGATCCCAGGCGCGGCCTCCCGGACAGGTCCGAGCAAGCCGGGAAGGAGCGATGCCGATAACAGGTCAGTGGCCGTCACGGTAACATCACCCGTCACCTCTTGGGACTTACCGGTCGCCACCATTGAAATCAGCGTTGCGGCATCGCCCATGGCACGCACATGATCTAACAGATCATGCCCGGCCTCCGTGAGCTTCGGGCCCCGCACACTACGCTCCAGAAGGGTGACCCCAAGCTTCGTTTCAAGCTCCGAGATCTGGCGACCGACCGTCGGCTGGGTTGTCTTCAACGCACGCGCCGCGCCACTGAACGAGCCCTCTTCGGCTGTGGCGAGGAAGGCGCGGATGTGGTTCCAATCGAAAGAGATCGCGTCCCAGTTCATGCATCTGCGTATACCAATTGTAGGAATTTGGGCAATCAACTGTTTGCAGGTGAATAGCTACCTTGGCGGCAACCAAGGAGCTTACCGCCATGCAGATTTCCGCGACTCACGCCGGTGCCGCGTCCTTCTGGGACAAGATTGCTCAGAAATACGCCAAGCAACCGATCTCTGACCCCACAGCTTATGAGGCGAAGCTGAACCGCCTGCGTGAACTGCTTCGACCCGAAGACCGCGTACTCGAAATAGGGTGCGGGACCGGCTCCACCGCGCTCACGCTGGCGCCTTCAGTGGCCAAGATGATCGCGACCGACTTGTCGCGAGAGATGATTGCCATCGCTCAACACAAGCGGCGCGAGGATGCGACAAAGGTCGTGCAGTTTCGGCAAGCCGCCGCAGACACGCGTCTCACCGAGGCACCGTTCGACGTCGTCATGTCCTTCAGTATGCTTCACCTCGTCCCCGATATACCTGCTGTGCTCGATGCCGTCTTTGAACAGACACGGCCCGGCGGCCTCTTCATCTCGAAAACAGTGTGCATGGGCGACAGCAACCCGTTCCTGCGCCTCATGGTCCGCGCCCTCCACGCACTGGGGTTCGCCCCGAAAGTCACGGTGTTGAGCAAGGACGAACTCTGCGACGCCATCGTGGCTGCGGGCTTTGAGATCACCGAGAGCCGGTACTTCGGCAAAGGCCGGCTCAACCCCTTCATCGTCGCCAAGCGCCCCGCCTGACGCGCGGCCCGACGCCATACTTTGAAAGTCTGAAAAGATGCAAAGCTCTTATTCCCTGCGCCAGGATCCGCGCACGCTGCTCTCCGCGCTCTGGGTCTTTTTCCTGATGAACATCGTGTTCCGGGACATCCATCAGTTCTTGTCGCCCGGTTACGTGGACTGGGTCATTGCCGGTGAGATGTTCGGGCACGTGATCACAGACGAGTTGCTGCTGTTCGGTGGCTTCGCGGTGGAAGTGATGCTCGTCATGATCATCTTCCCCCATGTGCTGCCACGGCGCGCCGTACGGATCGCGAACACGGTCGCGGTGTTCTTCACCACTGCGCTGATCCTGTTCACCCCGCCGATTGACCCGGACGATGTCTTCTTCCTGGTCGTCTGCTTGGCGACACTTGTGGCCGCCCTTTGGTTCGGATGGACGCGCTTTGCCCCGTCTGCCGAACCCTGGGTGTCGCAGCCCGCATGACGCTTGTGGCCGACCGCTGCGTCGGTCACCCCCACCTCCTCCGCACAAAGTATCTCAGATGACCACCGCACATTATCACCCCGACCTGGCAGGGATCTACGACCGGATCGCGCCAAACTATGACCGCCTGCACCGCCGCTGGCTTAGGCACGCGGGCGGCGAGGCTCAGGCCGCACTTGAGGCCACGGTTCGCGCTGTCGCAACGCCCGGCATGGACGTCCTCGATGCGGGCTGTGGCACGGGCGCTTTCGCGCGGCGGCTGATCCGCGAAGGTCAGGTTCAAGCCCAGTTCACATTGCTTGATCCGTCCGAGCCGATGCTCGCGCAGTGCAGCGATCTGCCTGCAGTGAGCATCCGGGGGCGTCTCGAAGCCATGCCGCTTCCGGCCGATCACTTCCACATCGTCACCTGCGCCTGGGCGCTGGAGACCACCGTCAGCATGGATGACGCCTTATCCGAGCTCGCCCGTGTGGTGCGCGAGGGTGGGATGATCTGCCTGGCGTTTTGCGCGCAAACCCCCGCGCGCGGCACCCGCGAACGCATAATGAAAGCGGCCCTCACGTTGCGCGGTACGGGCCGGTTCCTGCCAGTGGATCGCGTGACCGAGATGCTCGAGCAGCGGCACGGCATGGACGTGCGCCGCCTGCCCTGTCGCGGGCCTGCGGCCGCACTTATCGCGCGCCGTTCCTGAACCAACGACGGTGGCGGGTGTGACTACCGGCCACCGTAGCGCTCCCCCTCCGCCGCCATCGCCGCCGTCCATTCTGCTTTAAGCAGGTCGCGCCGACGCGGAATTTTCTCCGCCAAAACGTGACCGGCGACGACGCGTTCGGTCCGGAAATAGCGGAACCCCTCGCGCAACTCGCACCACGCCGCAATGATCCTCCCTGCATCCCGGTAGCCAAGGAGCAGCGGCCAAATCGCCCGCTGGGTCTCGGCGCCTGAACGGTCGAGATAGGTCAGCTGGATCTTCAATCGCTGCCGGATCGCGCGTCGGATTTCCGCTGCGGGGAGAACCTCCGGTGGCGCCTCGACAGGTGCCACGCTGGCCACAGGGTCCACAAAGGACGTCTCGAAACGATCCGGGCTCACCGTTTCAATCTTCGTCAGCAGCTTCTCGGCGGCGTGCGCGAGCTCAGGTTCGCCGCGTGTTCGCACCCATTGAGCGCCGAGGATCACGGCCTCGATCTCGTCCGAGGTCAGCATAAGCGGCGGCATGTGAAATCCTGCCTCTAGGACGTAGCCTACGCCCGCCTCCCCCTGGATCGGCACGCCCTGAGCCATCAACGCCGCGATGTCGCGATAGATCGTACGTTTGGTGACGCCGAGCTCCTCCCCGATCGCCTGGCCGGAGATCGGCCGCCTCGCCCGTCTCAGTATCTCGATCACTTCAAAGAGCCTGTCGCCGCGTCTCACTCCTGCCTCCCGAAACATGAACTTACGCATGATGACACCATGCTGACAACACGCTGTCAGCATGGGTCAGCTAGAGATCAGCCATCGCAACAAACGGAGAAGGAAAGACGATGGCAATTAACGGGAGCTGCGCCTGCGGAGAGGTGCGTTTTGCAATCGACGGCAAACCCTCTGTGATGGGGAGCTGTCACTGCTCGCGGTGCCGAAAGTTGGGCTCTTCGACGATCATTTTCGTTAAGCGCGAGCAGTTCACCCTGCTGCAGGGCAACGAACACATCGAAACGATCGCGCCCAAGGCGCCCTACACTTACACGCGCTCCTTTTGCCGGTGCTGCGGCACCGCCTTGGGGGAGCCGCTGTCACCAGACGCCTCCTTCCCGATCAACGCGCATTGCCTCGATGATGATCCAGGCATCGCGCATTCCTTCCACGAATTTACCGAACACGGCCCCGTCTGGGACCGTGGCACCGACTGACTTTTACCGACTTGGAGACACTCACATGAAGACCCTCAGCGCTCTCTTTCTCACCGCCCTCATGCTTGCGGCCCTCGTGGCGTCTGCGTTCTTGCTCACACCGCGCCATGCGGGCGCGGAAACCGCGGCTCCTGCCCCCGCGATCATGGCCATGGGCGCCTATGTGCCCACAGATGACATGGAAGGGTCCGAGGCATTCTACCGCGCGCTCTTCGACCGCGCGCCACTGATTGCTCTGCCAGATTTCGTGGCCTTCGACATCGAAGGAGGCTGGTTCGCCATCGTTTCGCGCGAGAAATACGCCCCCGGCGCAGTCCCGGGAACGGGCGCGGTTCCTTACCTCCAATCAGCGGATCTTGAGGCGGTGCGCTCCAGACTGTTGGCGAGCGGTCACGGCGCGCCTGCGATCATCGAAGAGCCCGGCATCGCGATCCTCAAGATCAACGACCCAAACGGGCAATTGATCGAGTTCTTTGCCCTCACCGGGCAATAGGACGTGAGATGACTGAGAAACAAGAAAGGCCCCGCGTGGGGCCTTTTTCATTTGGTCGGAGTGAGAGGATTCGAACCTCCGACCCCTGCCTCCCGAAGACAGTGCTCTACCAGGCTGAGCTACACTCCGACCGTGGCGGGGTGGTTAGCCTCAGCCCCTTATCTTGGCAAGGGGATTCGACGCCCTCAATTGCGGCCGGGCAGCCCTCTCATGGAGGGGGCGCGGGGCTTCACGCGGGGCGAGCTCGGCGGTGGCGAAAGCGGCGGCTCGTCTCCATTGGCGCGGATCAGGGTCGAAACGCGCGGCGTCATCCCGGTGTCGAGCCGCGTGCGGGTGCGCAGAACGGGCGAGGTCGTCTCTTCGCCTTTGCGGCTTTCCCGAAGGACGATGTAGACGCCCGAGGCGACAATGATGCTCGCACCCAGCGCCGTATTGAGGCCGGGCAATTCGTTGAAAAACAGCATGCCATAGGCGGTGGCCCAGAGGATCTGGCTGTATTGCATGGGCGCCACGATCGCGGCCTCGCCCAGCTTGTAGGCGGAGATCACGCAGATCGTTGCGATCGTCGCCAACACGGCCATGGCAAAGAACATCCCGAGATGCTCGATCGGCGGCGCGACGTAGACGAAGGGCAGCAGGACGCCCATCAGCACAAAGTTGGCCACAAGCGGATATAGCATGAGCACGATGGAGCGTTCATCCCGCCCGATCTTGCGCACGATGATCGAGGCAAATGCCCCGAAGACCGCGCAGCCCAGCGCGGCAAGGTGGCCAAGGCCAAGCTCTGTGTTGCCGGGCTGGAGCACCACCATGACACCCGCGAGGCCCACAAGGACGGCGAGCGCCCGGCGCAATCCGACCTTCTCGCCCAGAAACGGGATGGCGAGCACGGTGATGAGCAGCGGCGATGCAAAGATGATGGCGTAGGTCTGCGCGAGCGGCAGCACAGCAAAAGCGTAAAACGCGCAGGCGCCTGTGCCGATGGCGGCCGCCGTGCGCAGCGCGACCCACCAGGGGTGCACGGGGATCAACGTGTCCTTGGTGGCATCCCTAAGGAGCATGATCGTCGCGACCGGAAAGCTGAACAGCGCCGAGAAAAAGACGATCTGAAAGGCTGAATACGAGCCACCCAGGACCTTAACGATCACATCGTGTGTGGCGAAGACACCGAAAGCACACAAAGCAAGGAGAACAGCGCGGAGATTAGTGGACATGGAGCACCTAACGTCGCGCGGAGCATACGCCTCTCGTACGCAGGTGCAACGGCCTCCAGGGGCGGCATGGGCGCGGCAATGCCGCGCTGCGGGGCCTATTTCATGATTTTGGTCGGAAATTCAAAAAGGCTAGCAGCCGTATTCCCGGCATCGCGGCTGGCGCGGGAAGGCAACAGAGGCATTTCCAAGGTCGCCGCGATCCGCTCGCGCGGCGATTCCGCTTCAGTCCGTGCGGCGTGAGTGGCGAGAGCCTGCTCCTGCTGACGTTCCATTCCGCTTGTAATGATCACCCGCATCACGGTGTCGAAGGCAGCATCCACCTTGGGCACGACGCCTGTTTCGAACTGATAGAGCGCGCGCGATGTCTCTTGCTGATCTTTAACGCTCAACCGCGTCAGCACCCGGGTGAAATCGGTCATAGCACGGCCGGCGCGGGTGCAGACTATGCGATCACCGCTCGCCAAGGACACGCCAGCTGGGACGAGCCTTTCGTCGAACGAGGTCAGCAGAAGGCGGCACAGAGCTTCGGCCGCTTCGCGCCAATTGACGATCTTGTCTTCCTCTCGTCGGCCCATGGCGATCCGGCACAAAAGCGTGGGGGCTGTGACCATGACAGGCGTCAGATCCTGTTCAATGGTGACAACGGGATCAGCGCGCCAATCGAGAGTGGAATTCATCGGACCGCCTCCATTACGACTAACGAGTCGTAGGCTAGGCAGGCCTGGTTAATCAGGGGTTAATCCGGGCCTATGCGGAGGCGTTTTTGAAGGCTTCGAGCACGGCGTCTCCCATCTCGGACGTCGTCGCCGGCGTGCCCTCGCCAGATTGCATTAGGTCAGGCGTGCGAACACCGTCTGCCAGCACCTTCTCGACCGCAGCTTCAAGGCGCGTGGCTTCGTCGCCCATGTCGAAGGAATATCGCAGCGCCATGGCGAGGCTGAGGATACAGGCGCAGGGGTTGGCCTTGCCTTGGCCTGCAATGTCAGGCGCGGAACCGTGCACCGGCTCGTAGAGCGCTTTCGGACGACCATTGGCCATCGGAGCCCCAAGGGACGCCGAGGGGAGCATGCCAAGCGACCCCGTCAACATGGCCGCCGCGTCAGACAGCAGATCACCAAAGAGGTTGTCGGTGACGATGACGTCGAACTGCTTTGGGTTCCGGACAAGCTGCATCGCGCCGTTATCGGCATACATGTGCGACAGCTCGATATCGGGATAGTTGGCATGCTCCTCGGTAACGACATCGCGCCAGAGGATGCCGCTCTCCATCACATTGGCCTTCTCCATGGAGCAGACCTTGCCGCCGCGACGCCGGGCGAGTTCGAAGGCGGAACGGGCGACGCGCGCGATCTCGGATTCGGTGTAGCGCTGGGTGTTGATGCCCACCCGCTCGTTGCCTTCTTCGATGATGCCGCGCGGCTCACCAAAGTAGATGCCGGATGTCAGCTCACGCACGATCATGATGTCGAGGCCCGCGACGACGTCGCGCTTGAGCGACGAGAAATCTGCCAAAGCGTCAAAGCACTGCGCCGGGCGCAGGTTCGCGAAAAGGTCCATCTCCTTGCGCAGGCGCAGCAGGCCGCGCTCTGGCTTCACGGAAAAATCGAGCTTGTCGTATTTGTAGCCGCCCACGGCACCGAGCAGGACGGCATCGACCTCCTGCGCTTTCTCCATGGTCGTGTCGCTGAGTGGGACCCCGTGCACATCGTAAGCTGCGCCCCCGACAAAATCTTCGCTGACCTCGAAGTCCTGACCTTGCTCGTTCATCCAGTCGATGATCTTGCGGACTTCGGCCATGACCTCGGGGCCAATGCCATCACCGGGCAGAATAAGCAGAGATTTGGTCATCGGGGCCTCCATCTTCGTCAGCGCGGCGGTACCGGGCGGGGTGTGGCACGTCAAGCAAGCTCGCGCGACATGATCTCCCATATGGCGCGAATACGAGGCGTGTGGCGCATGGCCTGCGAGGTCGTCAGCCACATCGGCAAGCCCGGTACAACGACAGGCAAAGGTATGCGTTCGACCAGCGGATCGGCATCGCCCGCAATGCAGGGGGCAAAGCCCACGCCGCAGCCTTCGCGGATCAATTGCCACTGCGTGAGCGGCTCGTCGCAGCGGGTCATGAAGGCAAAGCGATCGACCGTCAGCCCATAGCGCGCCAACCCGGCGATCAGCCGTTCGTCAGCGTCATATCCCACCAGATCGAGGGCCATGATCTCATCAATGTTGGATGGCCTGCCCTTTTCATCGAGGTAGCGTTTCGCCCCATAGAGCCCGATTTCGAAATCCCCCACGAACTTCGTGACCAGATCATTTTGAGTGGGCCGGTACATCCGCACAGCGATGTCGCTTTCGCCGTAGAGGAGGTTTTCGCTGTCATCGCTCGGCACAAGCTCCAGCTGGATGCCCGGATAAGCGCGGCGGGCTTCGGCGAAGACCCGTGGCAGCAGCGCATGGGACACGTTGACCGAGGAGGTGATGCGCACGGTGCCCGTTACCTCGGTTTCCTGTTGCGCAGCCGTCAGGCGAATTTCGTTCATGGCCGCCGCCATGGCGCGCGCAGCGGGCAAGATAGCCTCTCCCATGTCAGTCAGCGCAAGGCCGCGTGCGTGGCGTGCAAAGAGCTTGGCCGACAGCGCGTCCTCGATAGCTTTCACCTGACGACCAAGCGTCGGCTGGCTTGCGCGGAGGCGGCGGGCCGCACCGCTGAGTGATCCCTCCTCCGCCACAGCGAGGAAGGCACGGATGAGCGACCAATCGAGATTGCTGAGATTCTGATCCATTCATTTGTGAATACCTAACCGTCATCCGTAGTCAATTTAGAATGCCTGAGAGAGGCATTACCTCAGCCTCAGCAAATGGAGGCACAAGATGGATAAGACGGTTCTCATTCTCGGCGGCAACGGCCGCTTCGGACGCCACGCCACCGCCGCGTTCACCCGCGCGGGCTGGGACGTGCGCCAATACGATCGCAAGGGCGAAAGCCTTTGGGACGCAGCTTGGGGCGCAAGCGTCATCGTCAACGCCTGGAATATGCCGCCCGCACAGTGGCGCACGCAGGCTGTCGCCGCGCACGAGAAGGTCATTGAGGTGGCCAAAGCCTCCGGGGCAACGGTGCTCGTGCCTGGCAATGTCTACAACTTCGGCTCGGACATGCCCCCGCTCCTGACGGCAGAGACGCCCAAACGGCCTGACCGGTCCTACGGACGCATCCGCGAAGAGATCGAAGGCGCCTACCGCAAGGCAGGCGTGCGCACGATCATTCTGCGCGCGGGTGACTTCCTCGACACGGAAGCCTCCGGGAATTGGTTCGACAAAGTCATGATCACGACCCTCACGAAGGGTGTACTCACCTATCCGGGGCGCCACACGGATGTGCCCCACGCATGGGCCTTTCTGCCTGACATGGCGCGCGCCGCTGTAGCGCTGGCCGAAAAGCGCACGGAGTTGCCGGTGTTCGCCGACATTCCCTATGCCGGGCTGACATTGACTGCGCAGGACATGGCGGCCGCCCTGGCCAAGGCTTCCGCGAAGCCGGTGAAAGTGCGCCATATGGCATGGCTCCCGATTGTGCTGCTCAGCCCGTTTTGGGGCATGGCGCGCTACCTCACGGCGATGCGGTATCTCTGGGATCGTCCCCACAGCCTCGATGCAGAGCCCTTGCGGCAGCTGCTGCCCGATCACCGTGACACGAGCGCCGAGGCGGCTCTAGCCGCCGCTATCCAGCACCAAATCCACCCAGACGGGGTGATGGCGGGTGAACAAGACGTCACGGCTTGAGGGGGCTTCAGCCTCCGCAATTCCGGCGTCGATGACCCGCCAATGGGGGGACGGCAGCACATAGCTCACACGGAGCTTGCCGGCGCTGTCCTCTCCGAAATCCGCGGTATGACGACCGGGCAGAGTGTCTTTCACGAGGCCAGAGCTCAGAAGCCCCGCAATTTCTTCCCGCCGCCCCTCCCCCCGTTCGGGGTCGAGATTGAGATCACCGGCGATGACAAAGGGGCCCTTGGCCCTCCCAGCCATCTGCATCAAAAGCCTGAGCTCATCCGCGTTCCGCAAACCGTTGCGATCCTCTGGCCCATCAAAGACCGGTGTCGTGGGGTAAGCAGTCAGGAGCTCGAAAGGTTCCGGTGCTTCGACCTGTATGCGCCAGTGGGCGGTGTGTGACAGCCGAAGAACCGCCAGCGCTTCGGGCGAGTAGAAATCCTCGGGCAGGGTTGCCCAAGGAAGCTCTGCCCAGATCAGATCGCTCGCGTCCTCGAGCAGCGTCAGCGGGTAGCGCGACAGGATCGCCAAACCGCCCTGCCCTGAAAACCAGCCATAGCCATGGGCATCGCGCGGGCCACGCAGTTGGCCATCGCCGTCGAGGTCGATCCCCGTTTGCACGCCAGTGTTCGGGGCCGCCGCGAAGAAGTGTTCGAACCCGGCGCGCGCGGCGAAGGCGCTTAGGGCGAGGCTCTCAAAGTCGTAGTCGAAGTCCTGGAGGACCCAGACATCCGCCTCGAGCTCGGCCATACGGGCGAGCACCCACTCGATGTCTTCGGTGTCGCGGCCAAGGTCACGCAACAAAAGGCCCGGCGTTCGGCGGTGGAGCTCGGTCTGGAAGGTAGCGATGCGGATGTTGTCGGCGATGGCGCTTGCCGCCAGCCAGCACAGGATCAGGCCAGCGCACCCTCTTCGCCAAATTCGGCGTAGCGCTGGCGGCGCTTGTCTTCGATCATTTGTGCGACCCGGCCCATGGCGATCCCGCGCATGAAGAGGGAGGCTGGAAGGAAGGCCCATGCCGTCATCATCCAAATCAGCGTTTGCGGCATCTGAAGGTCCACCGGGGCGAACGTCTCAGACGCAATCTTCAGTACTGCTGGAATGATGAATGGCAGAAGAAAGCCTAATGCAACGTTAAAGCGCGCATCCCGCTGCAAACGCTCTACCACGTCGCCGCCTGCGGTGGGGTCAAACGTGGGCAGGTTGATCCAGACATTGAACGTCCCGTAGCGACCTGGCCACTGGAAAATGCGGATGACGATCACGAAGACCGCAAGGCAGATGAGCGAACTGAGATAGGACAGGCCCGCCGCCGTGCGCACCGCATGCACAAGCTCACTGTCAGAGCCCTGCGGCAGCGTCAGCACCATGTTGCGCACAGGAGAATAGGGGAAGTCGATCGCATGGCCGATCACCGTGCCAATGGCTGTCACGAACTCCGTGATCGCCGTGGGCTCGTAGGTGCCGCGCGAGATGATGGTGAGCAGGAAGACGGTGACGAAAAGCGTGATGAAGCGCACCCGGTTGAACGGCGGGGCGTGACGGAATTCGATCAGCGAAGGGTAGTTCGAGGCGTATTCGACGAAAGTGATCAGCGCCGCGAAGATAGCGATCAGAGACACGACCTGCGTCGCGTCCGGGCCCACACCCGGCAACAAAAGTGCCGGTGTCGCGATCATCCAGACCACGAGGAGCGCGCGCAAGAATGCGCCTGGAAGCCGTGAAACCACTGCCTAACCCTCAATCATGGATGGCTCCGATACGCTGCCGGCGCCTTATCCCATTTTTGATGCCGAAATCGCCCGTGATTACGTGACGTTCCGACTGCCTCATTGTTGCCCTGATTGTGCCTACTTTCGCTTCACCGGGCAAGCGGCTGTTTTTGATTGAGGAATCTTTTTGGGCATTGACCTTGGCTTGTTGCCTGATCGACGCGCCGAACCGCTTGGTTCTGCAGCGGTGCAG
>JBCBFV010000005.1:0-22522 GCA_038527425.1 Pseudomonadota bacterium | reverse complement strand
ATAACATCCTGCGCCTGATCCGCACGGGCGCCACTTTCGAGCGCACGGGCGCGATGAAAGTCGTGCTCGAAGCGATGGACGCGCCGCCCGCGCTGCGCCTCGTGGCGCGTGTTCTTGGATGGCCGTTCCAGTGGCTGGGCTATCGCGGCGATCCGTCGATGCCGCCGCTTGTCCGCGCACTCACCGCGCTTGGACCCGCCTACATCAAGTTCGGCCAGATCTTCTCGACCCGCCCAGACGTGGTGGGCGATGAACTCGCCATTCAGCTACGGGTTCTGCAGGACAAGCTGCCGCCGTTTTCCATGCGCGAGGCCAAACGCACGATCGAGCGGGAGCTTGGCATCAGATCCGACGAGCTCTTTTCGAGCCTGTCGGAACCCATCGCGGCGGCCTCGCTTGCGCAGGTGCATAAGGCCGTCGTGCGCGACACGGGCGAGACCGTGGCCGTCAAAGTGCTGCGGCCAGGGATCGAGAAAGCCTTCCAGAAGGATATCGACGCTTTCTATGCGGCGGCGTCCATCGTGGATCGGCTGTCGCCCTCATCGCGGCGCCTGAAGCCGCTCGATGTCATCGATCACTTTAACGGCGTCGTGATGGCGGAGCTCGATCTTCGGCTCGAATCCTCAGCCGCTGCCGAGTTCGCCGCCAACACCAAAGACGACGCAGGTTTCCGCGTGCCGGAGGTGAAGTGGGACCTTTCGGGTCGCCGCGTGATGACGCTGGAATGGGCCGACGGCATCAATGCCGCCGACCTTAAGGCCGTCGAAGCCGGCGGGCATGACCGCATTGAGCTTGGCGAACGGATCCTGCGCTACTTCCTGCTCCATGCCCTGCGCGACGGCTACTTTCACGGCGACATGCATCAGGGGAACCTGAAAATCGCTGAAGACGGCACGATCATCGCGCTCGATTTCGGGATCATGGGGCGGCTCGATGAATACACGCGCCGCGTATACGCCGAGATCCTCTTTGGTTTCATCCGCAAGGACTATCAGCGCGTGGCCGAGGTGCATTTTGAGGCGGGATATGTGCCTGCCGACCGCGATGTGGATGAATTCGCCCGCGCGCTGCGCAGCGTAGGAGAGCCGATCTTTGGCATGGATGCCTCTCGCATCTCCATGGCGCGGCTGCTGACGTATCTTTTTGAGGTGACCGAGCGCTTCGGGATGGAAACGCGCACCGAGCTTATCTTGCTTCAGCGCACCATGGTGGTGGTCGAGGGCGTTTCGCGTACGCTCAACCCCAACATCAACATTTGGAAGGTCGCGCGCCCCGTGGTCGAGGACTACGTGCGCAAGAACGTTGGACCCGCGGCCCTCGCCAAAGACCTCTACAAAACAGCTCGGGTGCTGAGTAGGTTTGGGCCCCGCCTGCCACAGCTCGCTGAGAAGATGCTGATCGAGGCCTCGAACCCGAAACCGAAGGAAGAGCCTCGCGGCACCTCTTTGGTTCTGATCACGGCCATCGCGCTGGCCAGCGCGGCGATCGGCGCTTCGGTCGCGAGCCTCTTCTGATGAGAGATATCCGCGCCGTCGCTCCCAATCTGAAGAGACGGCTTTCGGGCGTCACCGCAACGATCGCCCGCCTCGTCCCTCTGATGGATGGTGTTGTGGCAACCGGTCCTGGCCTGCCCGAAGGCACCCCGCATATCCCCGTTTGGCGCGCAATGCTGATGCCGCGCGACCGCTGGCGCGTCTGGCACGCCCGCCGCAACACCGAGATGTTGCTTGGCCTCTTCCTCCGCCACATCCTGCGCCGACGCTACAAGCTTATCTTCACATCCGCCTCTCAACGCAGCCGCACTGGTTACACCAAATGGCTGATGGGCAACATGGATGCCATCGTGGCCACCTGCCAAAAGACGGCGAGTGTCGTGCACCTGCCCTCCCGCGTGATCCTGCATGGCGTGAACACGCGCGTCTTCTATCCGGCACCCGATCGGACGGAGGCCAAGCGCAAGCTCGGCTTGCCGGAGGGGGATATCTACGTTGGCTGCTTTGGCCGTGTCAGACCGCAGAAGGGCACGGACGTCTTCGTCGATGCGATGATCGCGGCCTGCAAAGCGGATCGGCGCCTGCGCGGGGTCATCATCGGCCGCGCCACGGAAAAGCATGTCGAGTATCAAAAGCGGTTGGACGCCAAGATCCGCAATGCGGGTCTGCATCATCGCATCCGCTTCGTGCCCGAGGTGCCGATGGATGCAGTGGCAGATTGGTACCGCGCGATGGACCTCTTTATTGCGCCGAACCGATTGGGCGAAGGCTTTGGCCTCACCGTGCTCGAGGCCATGGCCTGCGCGGTGCCCGTTATCGCCACCCGTGTCGGCGCATTTGAGGAGCTCGTCGTGCCCGGTGAAACCGGCGCTCTCGTCGATCAGGACGATACGGACGCGATCATTGCTTCGATCGATGAAATCGTCGGCGGCAAACTGGAAGCCTACCAAGAGGCCGCCGTTGCCCATGTTCGCAAGAACTTCCCACTGGAGCGTGAGGCGTCAGAGCTTCTCGCGCTCTATGAGGAGCTTCTAGGTAACGCGTGACCGCGCGTGGTACTCAGGCCGGTCCCAGAGCTTGCCGTCCATCACCTCTGCCAGAACATCCACGGCGCCCGTGACATCCTCGGGCCCGAGGTAGAGCGGTGTGAATCCAAAGCGCATGATGTCCGGCGCGCGGAAATCGCCAATCACGTTCCGAGCGATGAGGGCCTGCATGGCGGCGTAGCCATGCTCAAAATGGAAGCTGACTTGGCTGCCCCGCTGGCTGGCGTCGCGCGGTGAGGCCAACGTCAGTGCTGGGACACGCGCCTCAACCTCTGCAATGAACTGTTCGCACAGCGCGATGGAGGCGCGGCGGATGTCTGCCATCTCCACCCCGTCCCAGGCGTCGAGGGCTGCATCGAGTGCGGCAACCTGTAGGACCGGGGGTGTGCCAACGCGGAACCGTTCGATCCCCGGGCCGGGGCGGTAGTCAGGGTCAAAGGCAAACGGCGCCTTATGGCCGAGCCAGCCGGACAGGGCCGGAAACACGTCGCCGGAGACATCCGGGCGGACATAGATGAACGCGGGGGAGCCGGGGCCCGCGTTAATGTATTTGTAGGTACAGCCAACAGCGAATTCGGCGCGGCAGCCTTCAAGATCTACAGGCACCGCGCCCGCCGAGTGGGCGAGATCCCAGATCATCACGGCACCGGCTGCGTGGGCCATTTCGGTGATGGCGGCCATGTCGTGCATGCGGCCCGTGCGGTAATCGACATGGGTCAGCATGACGGCGGCGACGTCTTCGGTGATATGGTCGGCCACCTCTTCTGGCGCGACGGTCTTAAGCTCGTGCCCTTGATCCAACTGACGGATCAGGCCCTGCGCCATGTAGAGGTCGGTCGGGAAGTTGCCGGTATCCGACAACACCGTTTTGCGGCCCGGCCGCAGAACCAGCGCCGCCGATAGCGCCTGATGTACCTTCAGCGACAGCGTGTCGCCCAGCACACAGGTGCCCGGTGCGGCGCCAATCAGGCGACCCATACGATCCGCAACACTGACAGGCTGCCCCATCCAGTCATCGACGTTCCAGCCGCGAATAAGGTGCTGACCCCATTCGTCATTCACCACCTGCGCGAGTTTCGCAGGCACGGATTTTGGCAGCGGGCCGAGGGAGTTACCATCAAGATAGATAAGCCCCTCAGGCATCTCGAAGAGGTCTTTGCGCGGTAGATTGGTCATGGTCGGTGAACTAGGGCTCCTGATCGCCGAGCACAGTTGCCATGAGAGGCGAGTGTGCTTCAAGCAGGCCGTCGATCACGTCGAAATGGTGCCGGCCTTCATCTTCGACGAGCGTCACTTCCGCGCCGAGCCCATCCCACATCATCGCCATGACACGGCTTTGGCGGACAAACTCTGGCCGCTCGGCTGCGCCCACCCAAACGGTGATCGGCACCGACACTTTCGGGCGCAAGAGAACGGGGCTTTCGGCACCGGCCTCTGCCTCGCCCACGTGCAGCGTGTCGTTGAGTTCAGTCAGCATCAGGGGCCGCAGATCATAGACACCGCCAATGCCAGTGACACCCGCCACCCGCGTCAGGACAGGTGCTGACAAGCCGCTGTCTTCACAGATCAGGCGAAACGCCAGATGCCCACCTGCGGAGTGGCCCGTCAGGTAGATCGGGCCGTCCACCAAGCTGGCGGCATGCTCTACCGCGGCGGTCATTTCACGTGTGATATCGGCGATGCTCGCGTCCGGCGCCAAGGTATAGCTCGGCACGCAAGCAGCAAAGCCTCGCTGGACCGCGCCCTGCGCCAGATGGCTGAAATCCTCGCGTCCGAAGCGCATCCAGTAGCCACCATGGATGAAGACGATCAGACCCTTGGGCTCCGTTTCCGGAAAGAACAGATCAAACGCCTGTCGTTGGCCCGCCTCGTAAGAGATGTCCAACTTGCTGCGTGTCTTCTCACGGAACGCCTGGGCTTGGTCCGGCCAGGCCGCCGCGATTTCGGGGCCGTTCGGAATATGGGCCATGTTGGCATAGGCATCATCCCAGTCGCGCGGCATCGTCGATCCTCCCAAATCCGGCTCGGCATGGATATCGCGAAGCTTGGGCGCGTGGAAAGGCTCTTCACCTGTGCTTCTGCACCCGTTGCGCATCCAAGAAAGCTGCGTTCGGTGCAGTAATCACTCGTTCCAGATTACGTGATCTTCACAACATACTTGTTGCCCGCTTGTCCTTTGCGCGGCACACTCAACTTATAATTGCGTCCGCAGAGCAAGATGGAAGAGCTAGGTCCGAACATCCCTGCGCAGGTTGATTTTCCTGTCATCGGCATTGGCGCCTCCGCGGGAGGCCTCGAAGCCGTCACGAGCATGTTCCGCAAGATGGTGCCTGGTCAGGGGATTGGCTATGTCCTCGTGATGCATCTGGACCCCAACCATGAAAGCCTCATGGTGGAGCTTCTTTCGCGCAAAACTCAGGTTGAAGTGCGCCAGATCAAAGATGGGGATGCCGTCGACGTCGATGTGCTGCACGTCATCCCGCCGGGCCGTAGCCTTGTGATCGAAGAGGGCCGCTTCCGTCTGCGGGAATTCAAACAGCCACGCGGATTGCGGCGCCCCATCGATCACTTCTTCGGGTCATTGGCCAATGCCCAGCGCGAAAAGTGCGCCTGCGTGATCCTGTCGGGCACGGGCGCGGACGGCACGGCGGGGATCGAGATTGCCAAGGATCTTGGGGGCGTGATTTCGGTGCAAAGCCCCGAAGAGGCGCGCTATGACGGCATGCCGTTCTCAGCGATCTCTACGAAGATGATCGACTTCACGCTTCCCGCGGACGAGATCATCCCCCGCCTCCTGGGATACTTCGAAGGTCACCAAGACCCCGATTGGCCTGATCTGGGCGAGAACGATGCAGGCGGAGGCACGCAAGAAGCGCTCTCGCGTATCTTCGAGCAGATCAGCAGAACCACGGGCAACGATTTCTCGGGCTACAAACCCTCTATGCTGCTCCGACGCCTCAAGCGGCGGATGCAGATCTGCGAGCTGACGAACCTCGGTGACTACCTCGCGTTCCTCGAAGAAAGTACTGACGAACGCGCGGCGCTGGCGAAAGACTTCCTGATCAACGTCACTTCCTTCTTCCGCGATTGGGAGCATTTCGAGGTGATGCGCGCCAAGGTCATCAGGCCGATGATCGAGAAGGCGGATGATGCTGACGAACTCCGTATCTGGGTGCCGGGCTGCTCCAGCGGGCAGGAGGCATATTCCATCGCGATGATGGTGGACCGCACGTGCAAAGAGCTCGGGAAGCGACCTCTTATCCAGATCTTTGCCACTGACATTGATGAAGAGATGCTCGCCCGCGCCCGGCGTGGGGTTTACCTGCTCAACGACTATGACGAGCTGCCCAAGGCCTATCAGCAGGAATATACGCTCGCAGGGGACGGCCAGTTCGAGATCGACACGAACATCCGCCACATGGTGCGGTTCTCGCAGCACAACATCATCCAGGACCCGCCGTTCTCGAAGATCGATCTGATCTCGTGCCGCAATTTGCTGATCTATTTGGGTGAGGAGCTTCAGGTCGAACTCTTCCCTGTTCTCTATTTCAGCCTACGCGATGGCGGGCATCTTTTCCTTGGGAACTCAGAGAGCATCACGCGTCAGTCCGGTCTCTTCTCCGAGGTCGACCAAGGCGCTCGCATCTTTCAGCGTGTCGAAAATGGGCGCCGCGTCCATCTCGATATGCCACTTGGTCAGTCCTTGGCCCGGCGCGGCCAGCAGGTGGCAAACCGTCGGATGGCCGCCGAACGGGATTTCCCAGGCCATCAGAGCCCCACAGCCCATGAGGAAGTGTACCAAGAGTACGCGCCGCCATTCGTGCAGATCTCTGCAGATGGTCGGGTGATTGGAAGCTCCGGTGAGCTTGGCCTCTTTTTGATGACGCGACCGGGGGAGGAGCGCGATCTTTACAGCCTGCTCCGTCAGGGCCTGAAAGATGTCGCCAGCGAACTTCACGCGGACGCCATCAAGACGGGCGAACGGCAAGCCCTCGAAGACGTCGAGGTGCGTGCGCCCTTCGGTGTGGCCCGAACGGACGTGATCGCTCATCCCCTGCGCGATGGCACCGTGGCGATCATCTTCGCGATGAAGGATCAGTTGCAGCCAACCGTGAAGCGTTATGCGGTCGCGCCGTTATCTGGCGACCAGAGGATTTCGGACCTGCAGGACAGGCTCAGCCAAACGCAACGGCAGCTCAAAGACCGGATGGAGGAAGTCGGCACAGCCAACGAGGAGCTCAAAAGCTCCAACGAAGAAATGATGTCCATGAATGAGGAGCTCCAGTCCGCGAATGAGGAGCTCACCACCGCCAACGAAGAGCTCAAGAACAAGATCGATGAGCTGACGTTGGCCAATGCAGATCTCGATAACTTCCAGCGGTCGGCGAGCCTTGCGATGATCGTGGTGGATCGCTCTCTGCGCGTGCGTCACATCACCGAGGCCGCCGGTGCCGTTCTCCCCATCAAACAGACCGATAAAGGCCGCTTCCTGAACGAATTCAATCTGGGGCTGGAGGGCGCCGACCTCGCCAAAGAGGCGCTCAATGTCATCAAAGGCGCAGACGTATACAGCGATACCACGCGCTCAAGCATGCCGGGCAAGGAGGCCGCGTCCTACTTCACGCGCATCACGCCCTACTACTTCAAGGACGGCACTATCGAGGGGGCGACGATCACGCTCACCGACATCTCGCAAGAGGTCGACCTGAGGCAACAGCTGGAGCGCGAGCGGAACCGGCTCTCGCTTGCAATGCAGGTGGGACGGATGGGTCTGGCCGAGCTCGACGTTGATCAGAACGAGGTTGTCATTGACGAGACACTGGCCGAGCAGTTGCAGCTGCCCGGGCCGGGTCGCGTAAGCATGACCCAATTCCTCGAAAACATCCTCGCCGATGACCGTCGTAAGATCACCGAAGAGCTGACGAAAGCGATCGAAACAGGCAGCGACTACGAGATCGATTTCCGCGTGACGCTGCCAGGTGATGAAACGCGCTGGGTACGCACACGGGGCACGCCCTACACCTCCGTCGATGGCAGCACGCAGGTCGTAGGCCCCACCATCGACATCACCGACGTCACCAACTTCAATGAGCGACGCGAGCTGATGATCCGGGAGATGAGCCACCGGATCAAAAACCTCTTTGCCGTGGTGAGTTCCCTCGTGCGGCTGGCGCCCAAGCGCTACGAGAGCCGGGTCACCATGGCGGACGAGCTCGCCGGACGCATCACGTCACTGGCGCGGGTGTACGACCTCGCGCGCAAGAAAGCCTCTTTCGACGAAGTGCAGATGTTCGAGCTGATCGACACGATCGTTCTCCCACACGTCGTCAAGCAGAGCTTCGTAAAGGACGGCCCGGACCACACGCTTGGCGGCGACACCCTCAACACGTTCACGATGATCATCCACGAACTGACAACGAACGCTCTTAAACATGGTGCCTTGTCCAAGCCGGACGGTGCCGTTCGCTTCGCGTGGAGCACCGATCCGAGCGGCCTCACAACCTTCATTTGGGAAGAAACGGTGCGGGACTTTGTGGCACCCACGGCCGCCAAAGATGGCTTTGGCACAAGCCTCTTGCAGGGTGCGGCCCAACAGCTGGGCGGTTCCTACGAGAGGGCGTTCACGGACAAAGGCGTCTTCGTGAAGTTTTCCCTCATGCTCGCCCAGGAAAACGTTTGACCCAGCCCGGCAGCGATACGCGACTGGACGGCCTTTCGATCCTTATCCTGGAAGATGAGTTTCTCGTAGCCATCGCCATCGAGGACGACCTGCAGTCGGCCGGCGCCAAAGAAACGCTCCTCGCGCGCACGATTGCCGAGGCGCGCGAGATTGCGCGCCTGCGGCCGGATTGTGCGGTGCTCGACCTGCGGGTCCCGGACGGGCTGTCGCTTGATCTCGCGCAGGAACTTATTGCCGCTGGCACGTCCGTTGTCTTCCACTCAGGGCATGCCGAAATCGAAGAGCTGGTGCGCGTTCGAGGCGCGATCGTGTGCAGCAAACCTTCGCTGCCTGAGGAGCTGATTGACGCTGTACTGGCGTCCCGTCGTCACCTTGAGGCTTTCAGCGGTGCGTCAATCGTGGGGGCCTCTAGCGGCCCATCCACCCCCCATCTACGACGAGGATCTCTCCGTTGACGTAGTCAGACGCCGCGGAGGCCAAGAAGACTGCCGGACCGGCAAAATCTTCGGGCTTACCCCAGCGCCCTTGCGGAATGCGTTCCAGGATCGCTTTTGAGCGGGCAGCATCGTCCTGCAGAGCTTGGGTGTTGTCTGTCGCAATGTAGCCCGGCGCGATGGCGTTCACGTTGACGCCCTTGCCGGCCCATTCGTTGGCCAGCGCTTTGGTCAGCTGCCCCAGGCCGCCTTTGGAGGCAGCGTAGCCCGGCACGGTGATCCCGCCCTGGAACGTCAGCAGCGAGGCCGTGAAGATGATCTTGCCGCTTCCGCGCTCCACCATGCCACGGCCAATTTCGCGCGACAGAATGAACTGCGAGGACAGGTTCACATCGATCACCTGATCCCAAAGGTCGTCGCCATGCTCGGTCGCCGGGGCCCGCTTGATGGTGCCTGCGTTGTTGACGAGGATGTCCGGCGCAACGCCATCGGCGGCGAGCTGCGCAATGAAGGCGTTCAGCGCGTCGCGATCGGCGAAGTCGCACTGGTAACCTTTGAAGCTGCGGCCCATTGCTTGAACCGCCCCTTCCACCGCGCTGCCTTCGGTTTCGAGCGAGGCGCTCACGCCCACAATGTCGGCACCCGCCCCTGCGAGCGCCTCGGCCATCGCACGGCCGATCCCGCGTTTGCAGCCCGTCACGAGGGCCGTTTTCCCGGTGAGGTCGAAGCTAGCCAAAACACTCATGCGATCTCTCCCACCTTGATGAGGCTCTTCATGGCGGTGGGGTTGGAATCGAGCGCCTCGAACGCCGCTTGGATCTCGCTGAGCGGGCTCACGTCGGTGATGATCGTCTCAGCACCAACCTGGTCGCCTGCGACGAGCTCGATCGCCTTCTCGTAATCCTCCGGCTCGTAAACGCGCGCGCCGATCAGCTTCAGCTCGCGCCAGAAGAACTGGAACATATCGACTTGAGGCTTCTGAGCATGGATCGCGACCATCACGATGCGCGCGCGGGCGGCAGCGACCGTGGTCATGGCATCGACCCCCGGCTGGGAGCCCGAAACCTCAAAGACCACCTCAGCGCCCTTGCCGCCTGTCCGCTCCGACACCAGCGCCGCGAGATCGGTTTCGGCAGGGTTCACCGTGTCGAAACCCAACGCGCGAGCGACGTCCAATCGACGCTCGTTCACTTCGGAGATCAGCACATTGCCGCCTGCCGCGCGCGCGACCATCGCCACCAGGATGCCAATCGGGCCACTACCGATGACGACCACGTCTTCGCCCGGCTCCAATCCGGACAGGCGAACATCGTGGCAGGCCACGGCCACAGGCTCGATCAAGGCCGCGTGGTCAAGGCGGAGCTCCTTCGGCAGGATGTGGATCGTGTGCGCAGGCACCGTCCAGTACTCCTGCATGGCGCCTTGGGTATCGAGACCGAGGAACTTCAGGTTGTGGGAGATATGGGGATAGCCTGCACGCGTCGCCGGGTTGTCCTCACCCGGGTCGAGAGGGCGCACGACGACATGCTGACCGGCCTCGAAATCACTGACGCCCTCGCCCACGGCGTGCAGCACACCCGACATCTCGTGCCCGATGATGCGTTCGAAACCAACGCGGGCATCCATGTTGCCGTGATAGACATGCATGTCCGTGCCGCAGATCCCGCAATAGGCCACGCGGATCGTGACTTCCCCCTCGCCGGGCGTTGGCACCGGAACGCGCTCTACGGAAAAGGTTTTGTCGCCGCGATAGAATGCGGCCGACATGGTTTCAGCGCTCATGGCGGTCTCCCTGGGTCGTGTCTTTTTGCGGGGCGACCTAGCACAGGGTGCGCGCCGCCCTCTTGACCCAAGGCATGCGCCGAGCGACGCCCAATTTCAAGCGCGGCTTGGTTTCAGTGGTTCGCGCCCGTCCCCAAAGAAGTCCGCGTTTACCCGCCGATTACCACCAACAGGTGTACCGCTTTCTGAACCGTTCCGATCGTGCCAGCCTCTGCATCAAAGGGCACGCCGGGCGTGTTGCCGGCCACATCTTCAAGCTCCGGATCGATGACCAACCGATAGGTGCCAGACGTCCAGTTTGAAGCAGGTGATAGGCTCCATCCGCCGCCATCTGTTTCGACGTTGCCCGGAACGCGATCCCCGTTCATGTCTTCGAGAACGATCAATCGCCGTACCGCGCCGGTGTCCATGATCCGATCAAACGCGACGGTCAGAGGCGCGCGGGTGTTCACGGGCGGGCTCAGTATCTGCCACGTCTCCGGCGCGATTGCGCGACGTTCAGCCGGCCCCACGCGAAATGCGATTGCGGTGTCTTGGGCCAGCGGCTCTCCCGCCGCACTTTTCATGCCTTCGGCGACGGTCAGGCGGTAACTTTCCCCTTCTTCCAAGGGTGCGCCTACGTGGCTGTTCGGGCCGACACCCTGCTTGATCCGCCCGGGGTCGAGCAGAAGGGTAACGCGCGTCTGGGTCGGATCCCAAAGCTCAGGCCCGAGGGTCAGAAAAGGGCTGGGAACCTGGGTGCCATCTTCTCGCAGCAGGCGAACGGCATCCCGCATCTGTCCCCGCGCCATAGGCTCAGAAAAGTGCAGGTAGAGCCGCAGCGTATTGGCGGGGATGACGGCCTGGGACGGCGCAAAACCCACAAGTTTGGGTGATGGGGCATCCTGAGCGGGAACAGCAATCGCTAGCGTGCGCCCATCGGGGAGCTTTAGCGTGTAATCCGTGCCTGGCCGCAACGCGAAACGAGGCTTGATACGCAACGAACTGCTCGAAGCCGTCACCGAGAACGGCATGCCGCGGGAAGATGCGAGACCTGACACTTGCAGGACAAACTCATCCGCGTCGGTCCCAATGTCCGTCAACAAGCCCGGTTGCGTGCTCTCCACGATGACCGTCTTGGCCTCGTATCGCGCAGTAACCTCGGCCCACGCCAGAGTGGGGAGCGCGATGAACGCGGCAAGCAAGGCCTGCCGCGTCAGTTGGTGAAACCGTCTCATCAGTTGTACTCGAGAGGCGGGGCGGACTTGTAGCCGAAGGGGTCAGGCCCATCGCTCCAGTTCATCTCGACGACGTGGTCCGCGCGGTCGAAGAAGAACGGCATCGCCAGCGTGTGAAGCTGAATGTTGCGCACGTCTTCGGGGCTGTGGCGCACGACGACCGCGTAGGTTTCGTCGATCGTGTCGAGGTGCAGCGTACCGCTCATGGGAAGCGGGAACTGATAAACACCAGCGACGGAGAAGACAGGCTGCACGCCTTCGCCATGGGGCATCTCCTCTGCGGCGCCGATCGCTTCAATGTTGAGGGATGCGGCGGAGCGGTTGGTGTTCGTCACCACCACATTGCTCGTCCCGTCCCACGCGTTCACGTAGGGCACGATGTCGAGCGGCGTGTTCCCAAAGCCCATCTCGCCGATCATGGTGCCACGCACCTCTGCGCCGTCCGTGAGCTCCGACAGCGGGATCTTCACAATGGGCGTACAGGCGTAGATCGCGATCAGCGTCGCCTCGCCGTCGATCTCAGCCACGGTCTGCGAGATGATCGGCGCGCGGGTTTCGTACTGCGCATGAACGGCATGCCAGATCTCGATCGACGACGTGCTCACCTCGTTTGTGAACGGGAACGGAATGCGGCGCAGTTTGGAGCTGAACTCCTCGTTCGAGACGCCAGCGACCAGAAGCTCGCCGCTGTAGTAATCGATGTCGGTGATCGCGAGCGTGTTGAGCGATTGGCCGAACTCTAACGTCTCAGCCGTCGGCACCGGGCCCACGGAGATTGAGGAGTGATCAGTGGCTTCAAGATCCACAAGCTCCAGCCCGCCTTGGTTGACGGCAACGATCACCGCCTGAGCATCGGGGCCTTCCCCGCGATGTACCGACAAGAAGACCTGCTTGGAGGGTTTGTGGACGGCCATGTCGTTGATGACCACATCGCCGGGCGCCACGCCGAGCAGCGCGGCGATTTCCACATCGAGGTGGTTGAAGATCGTACGGCCCTCAAAGGTCTGAGCGCGCCCGAGTTGGTAATCAGATTGGTCGGTGACGGCGCCGCTGAGGTCAAAGGCATGCACGAGGCCCGCCTTGCCATCGCCCACGAAGAGAGTGTTCTCGGTATCGAACGCGAGGGCGCCCGCGGACTGAAGAACGCCGTCGGCCGAAGCCGCACCCACGCCGGCTAGAATGATCGCTGCTGAGCTCAGCAGGGTCTTGGAAGAGGACATGATTTTCTCCGGGTTGTTACGATGCGGAAGAACGTATCCGTTGCCATTTCGAGGAATAGCCGTAAAAAAGTGGCCTCAGAGATCACAAAATGAGAACACAAAGATGGGCCAGATCGAGGACCTCAGGCTGTTTGTCTCCGTCGTTGATGAAGGCAGTATTGCCCGCGCTGCGGACGCGTTAGGCATTGCGAAGTCTGCTGTTAGTCGAAGGCTCCAACAGCTCGAAGATCGCTATGATATCAAGCTGGTAGACCGTCAGCCGCGCAATTGGGAAGTCACCAAAGCGGGGCAAGAACTCTATCAGCGCGCGCTGGGCATGGTGGCCGACGCGGACGACTTAGATTCCGATTTCATGCACACGTCGCGCGACTTGAGCGGCCCGCTGCGGGTGAGTCTCCCGCTCGAGTTCGGCATGTCGTTTCTCAAACCCACGATCTACGCATTCACGCAAGAGCACCCGGAGATTGACCTGACCGTCGACTTCGAAGACCGCACCGTCGATCTGGACCGCGAAAACTACGACCTCGCCGTGCGGATCACCTCGCAGGATTGGGGGGGTCTAAGCCACATCAAGCTTGGCGAGACGACGCACTGCCTCTTTGCCAGCCCGTCTTACCTGGAGAAGAAAGGGCCCATCACCGAACCCTGCGACCTCAAGGATCACGACCTACTCCATTACGGCGCGGACCGTCGGGCGACGTGGGCCTTCGACTATGCGGGCAAGAAGGCCAAGGTCGATTTTCAGCCGGCGTTGAACTCCAACCTCGGTGCATACCTCGTGGACGCGGCGATACAAGGATTGGGCGTGATCCGAATGCTCGATTTCATCACTGCGGAGGCCGTGCAGAAGTCCGAGCTCGTGCCCATCCTTCCAGAAGCCGTCTTCCCGCGGCACGGGATCTACCTGATGCATTCGGAGAAACGCCGCATCAACCGACGCATGCGGGCAATGATCATGGCGCTGCAAAATGATTGCTCGATCCTGTGCACGCGGCCTCAGGGCGAGACTGCTTAGCGCGCGTCTTCCAGCATGTTCAAAAGCGCAGACCGGATCGTCCTTAGGCGGGCTTTGAGAATTTCAGTGCTCTCGGCGTTGTACTTTGCGTTGGCGCTGGCGAAGTAGAAGAACTCTGACAAGTCACTCAGCGAGACTTCCGGATCCTTGGACCGGACGCCGTCTGCTTTCAGCTCGGCTTCCATCATCGCGGTCCAGTTCTTGGTGCCTTCTGCGACTTCAGCCTTCGCATGTTCGTTCATGCCATCAAAGACCTCGGCCATGGCCGGCGATTCCTTGATCATCGCGTACCAGCGCAGCGGCCCCAGCTCCAAGTAGAGGTCGAGCTTGGCAGCGGTGCCCTCGACGCCACGCCAAGCCTCGCGGACCTCCTCCTGGAAATCGCGCGTGGCGAGCCGCGTCGTGGCGCGCAGGAGTTCAGGCTTGCCGGGGAACGCGTTGTAGACTGTCTGACGCGCAACGCCGGCCTCGGACGCGATGTCGTTCATCGTTGTCTTAGCCACGCCAAAGCGCGCGAAAACCGAAATGGCCGCGCGGAGGATCTTTTCATCACGTTCTGAAAAGTCGCTGCTCATGATTTGGGTTTGACAGGCTTAGTGATCTCGGTCAATGTACAAATGTACTGATTTTGTCCAAATGGCCAAATAGGGAAGCGAGATCGCGATGAAACTCACTGTAAATGGCAATGAGCACGAGGTGGATGTCGAAGACGACATGCCGCTTCTTTGGGTCCTGCGGGATGAGCTGAAGCTCACGGGGACAAAGTACGGCTGCGGGATCGCGCAGTGTGGTGCCTGCACGGTGCACGTGGACGGCATCGCCGTCCGCAGCTGCCAGCTCGCCGCCGCGAGCGTCGAGGAAGGCAGCGAGATCACAACGATTGAAGGTCTGGGTTCACCCGAGGCGCTGCACGCGGTGCAGGAAGCCTGGGTCGAGCATCAGGTCGCCCAGTGCGGCTACTGCCAGTCGGGTCAGATCATGCAGGCGGCCTCGCTTCTCGAAGACACGACCGAACCGAGCGACGAACAGATCGACATCGTCATGGGTGGCAACCTTTGCCGCTGTGGCACCTACCCCCGTATCCGCGCCGCCGTGCACACGGCCGCCGCCAAGCTGCGGGAGGCGTAAATCATGGGTGCAGTCAAAACCATCACGCGTCGCGGTTTCCTCGTAGGCTCCCTCGCCGTTGGCGGCGGGGTCGCGTTCGGCACTTTCATGGCCCAGCGCCCCTATGAGAACCCGCTTCAAGCGGGCCTCGGTTCCGGTGAAGCGAGCTTTAACCCGTGGGTCCATATCTCTCCCGAGAAAATCACGCTGATCACGCCCCACGCCGACAAAGGCCAGGGCGTCGTGTCCTCGCAGGCCGCGCTGATCGCAGAGGAGCTCGACCTTGAGTTCGGGCAGTTCGAGATCGACTTCGGCAAGCCGGACCCGGCCTACTACAACACCGCCATGGCGGAAGAAGGCGTGCCCTTCATGTCCACCGATGAAAGCGTCGTCGCCGAGACGATGCGCGGGATCATGGGCGGCGTCATGAAGCTGATGCAGCTGCAGGGCACGGGCGGTTCGACCTCCATGCCCGACAGCTTCCACAAGCTGCGCTACGCAGGCGCAGTGGCGCGGGAGACGCTGAAGCTCGCGGCATCGAACCAGACGGGCATACCTGTCGATCAGCTAACGACCAAAGACGGTGCGGTGCATCTGCCTGATGGCACGTCGCTGGCCTATACCGAGCTGGGCAGCGCTGCCGCTGGCGTCGAGTCTGTGGCCCGCGTCACGCTTCGCGATCCGTCCGAGTGGCGCCTGATCGGCAAGCCGATGCAGCGTCTCGACATCATGGGCAAGTCCACCGGTACCACGACCTACGGCATCGACGCAGATGTCGAGGGCATGGTCCACGCAGCGGTGATGATTAACCCCTGCAAAGGCGGCCCGATGAAGTCCTTCGATGACAGCAAGGCGCGCGAGATGCGCGGCGTGCAGGACATCTTCGAGATCACGGGCGGCATCGCCGTCGTGGCCGATAACACCTGGCGTGCGTTCCAAGCGGCCAATGCGGTCGAGATCGAGTGGGGCAAAGCGCCCTACCCTGACGAGCAAGCCCAGCACTGGGAAGCGGTGGCGGCCTCCTTCAACGAGGAGCAGCTCGACAGCGAATGGCGCAACGACGGTGACGTGTCAGCGGCGGCAGGCGACAGCTTCTCCGCCGAGTACAAGTCGCCCTACGTGGCGCACCAACCGCTCGAGCCGATGAACGCCATCGTCTGCGTGACGGACGATAAAGTGGAGGTTTGGACCGGCCACCAGATGCCGATCTTCCTTCAGCAGCAGGTCGCAGCAGTGACGGGCCACACGCCCGATCAGGTGGTCTTCCACAACCACTTCATCGGCGGCAGCTTCGGGCACCGGTTGGAGTTCGACTACCTCAAGCAAGCCGCCGAGATCGCGGTCAAGATGCCGGGCACCCCGGTGAAGATGACCTACTCCCGCGAGGTCGACTTTGCGCAGGACTTCCCGCGCCATATCTCCATGGCGCGCGGCACCAGCACCTTCGAGGACGGCAAGGTCACCTCCATCGATCTGTCGATCGCGGCGCCATCCGTGATCGGCTCGCAGATGAGCCGTATCGGCGTCGCTGTACCGGGGCCGGATTCACAGATTTCGGCGGGCGCATGGAATAACCCCTACGCCCTTGAGAACTTCCGGATGCGGGCCTACCGGGCGCCGGAACTCGGGCCGACGTCCTCGTGGCGGGCCGTGGGCGCGCCGGGCGCTGGCTTCTTCTTTGACAGCTTCCTGGATGAGACAATCCATGCCGCGGGCGCAGACCCGATGGAGGAGCGTATCCGCCTGATGGGTCATGACGTGAGCCGCAAAGTCCTCGAGGCCGCAGCGGAGATGTCGAACTGGGGCGCGCCCCTGGCGCCGAACCAGGGCAAGGGCGTGGCCTTCGTGGAAAGCTTCGGCGTGCCGACGGCAGAGGTCGTGCAGGTCACGAATACCGAGTGGGGCATCAAGATCGATCAGGTCTGGATCGCCCTCGACGTAGGCACAGTCATCGACCCGGTGAACTTCGAGAACCTCGTGCAGGGCGGCGTCATCTTCGGCCTCGGCCACGCGATGAATTCGGAGATCACCTACAAGGGCGGCATGGCCGAACAGACCAACTATCACCAGCACGAAGCGATGCGGATCTGGCAGACGCCAGAGATCACCGTGAAGGGGATGGAGAACGGCCACAAAGTGCGCGGCGTGGGTGAACCCCCGGTGCCACCTGCAGCGCCTGCCCTGGCAAACGCGATCTTCGCGGCCACGGGCCAGCGTCTGCGCGAGATGCCGTTCAACAAGTTCATCGACTTCGTGTGAGGAAGACGGTCATGCGAAAACTACTTGTCGCCATCATCACCGCGACACTCACCACGACGGCGGCCTGGGCTGCAGACGGCGAAAACGTCGTCATCGAGCCGCCCGAGGCCGTCAGCCGCGAAGACGGTCTCGCCGCGTGGGACCGAGTCTACGAGGTCGCGTCGCATCCGCGGTGTTCGAACTGCCATGTGGGGGCCTCCGGGCGACCGATGTGGTCTGGCCCGTCCTATGGGCGCGCACGGCCCCACGGCATGAACATCGTCGCAGGCGAAAGCCGCATCGGTGCCGAATACGTCTTGTGCTCGACGTGCCACGCCTACCGCGAGGGTCTCAACGACATGCCCCACGCGGCACCTCAGGTGGCGATGAACTGGCAGCTGCCCCCGGCGGAGGCCGAGTGGTTTGGCAAAAGCTCTGTTGAGATCTGCGAACAACTCCGTGACCCGGAGCGTAACGGGGATCGCGACATGCTCGAACTCGCCAGCCACCTCGATCACGACTTGATCCTGCACTGGGCCTGGAACCCGGGCGGCGGTCGCGAACCGGCACCCTATAGCCTGCAAGAGCATGTGAACGATGTCCTCGCCTGGGGCGTGGCAGGGTTCCCGTGCACCAGCGATACTGTTGAAGGAGAAGACGGATGACCGATATGCGAGGCCCGTACCGCACGGGCGCCCTCTTCGTTGGGATCAGTGCTGTGCTTCACCTGATCGCACCCGTCTTTGGTGGCTTTGGCACCGATGCCCTGACGCTCTTTGTGGTCGGCATCGTCTATATGGCCATCGCCTACGGGCTCCTCCAAGGATACCGCTGGCTCGCCTACCTGACCTTCCTTCTGATGATGGCAGGCAGCGTCGTGGCGATCACGGGTATCTGGGGCTTGGGCCCTGTGCCAGGCTGGATTTACGCCGGCATCGTCATCGCGGACTGGCTCGCCGTGCTCGCACTCTTCGCGGCGCTCTGGCGCTCAAGACCAAGTGTCGCCGCCTGAGCAAACCCAACACCACTGAGCAAATCTTAGCGCAGGGCCAGAAACGCCCCGCGCTTTTTTGGTTTCAGGTGAGGCTCGACCTATGCGGAAGAGACCCCGGCATAGCCGAATAGCCAGCCCGGTCGCCTCTCTCTTCGGCTAAAACAAAAGCACGCTCGGATCGTGATCGCTGATGTGGCAGCGTCATCGATTTGGGTCGCGAGGACGTCCCCGCAGCAGCACCACACCTCGCGCCCCCACATCCGGCTTCGCTAGAAGAACAGGGTCAGCCCGATCATCGAAGTGACAAGGAATAGGATTGTCATGATCCCGCCCGAGCGTACAAAATCCATCACGCGATAGCCCGCAGGGCCCATGATCAGCGCATTGACCTGGTGGGTCGGGATCAGGAACGAATTCGAGGTCGAAATCGCCACCGTCAGCGCGAAGACCGCCGGGTTCCCACCCGCCGAAATCGCGATCGAGATCGCAAGCGGCACCAACAGCACCGTTGCACCCACGTTGGACATCACGAGCGTGAACATCGTCGCCAACACGGCCAGGCCCGCCTGCAGGGCCCATAACGGCCACCCATCAAGTAATCGGAGGATCTGCTCTGCAATCCACGCGGCGGTGCCCGTATTTTGAACGGCCATCCCGAGAGGGATGAGCGAGGCTAAGAGGAAAACAGTGCTCCAACTGACAGCCTCATACGCTTCATCAATGGACAGCACGCGGGACAGGATCATCCCGATCGCGCCCACCAACAGTGCGAGTGACAAAAGCAGATCCGTAAAGAGGATGAGCGACAAGGTGAGCGCAAAGAAGCCCAGCGCCCAGTTGACCTTGTGGGGGCGAAGCTCTTCTTGCGGGAAGTCTGAGGTGACCACGACGAAGTCCTGATCAGACTTGAGACGGGTAAGACGATCCCACTGCACGTGGGCCACCAACGTGTCACCTGCCTGCAGCTTCACCACACCAATGTGCGTGGCAACATGATCTTCGGTTTCCACGTGACTGAGCGTTTCTTCGCCACGGTGGATCGCGAGGATGGAAAGACCATGGGTGGAGCGCAAACGAAGCTCCATCGGAGACTGCCCGATGACGCTGGAGCCCGGCGGAATGACGATCTCGGCCACGCCGGATTCCGTCGCCGCAAAGTCATCTGCGAAAACGTCCAGACCGGGCAGGATCTCGATGCCGTAAGGATCACAGAGCTCGTCCTGGAGCACCCGTCGCAAGCCCAAGATCGCCAACCGCGCAGGGGCCTCGATAGTCGTGTCGGCCATCGGCGCGATGACCTTGTTACCCCTGTAAGACGTACCGAGGATGTAGAGGTGATGGGCAACCATCACGTCCGAGAGCGTCTGACCGATCAGGATCGACCCCTCCGGCACGTTCACCTCGAACATGTCGGCGCGCAGACCGTAGGTGTTCTCGATATAAGTCTGGACTGTCCGGGCCTTACCGCCGTCCGCGCCGCGATCGCGTTGGCCGGGCAAAATCCAGCGGCCCAGAAGCACGAAGTAGCAAAGGCCCGTCAGCAAAAGCATGATCCCGATAGGCGTCACCGAAAACAGGCTGAACGTCTCCATCTGATGCGCTTCCGGCAGCGATCGGTTGGCCGAGAGCAAGAGGTCGTTCAGCAGGATCAGCGGGGACGAGCCCACCATGGTGATGGTGCCGCCGAGAATGGCGCAAAAGCCCATCGGCATGGCCAAACGGCTCATCGGGATTTCGGTGCGCGCCGAGATACGGCTGATCACCGGCAGGAACAGCGCCGCCGCCCCGACGTTCTGCATAAAAGAGCTGATGATTCCCACGGTGCCAGAGACGATTGGGATAATCCGCGGTTCAGTCGTCCCGCCGCGCTTCAAAATCAACGCCGCGACTTTCGACATGAGGCCCGTTTTGTCCAAGCCCGCGCCAATGATCATAACCGCGATGATCGAGATGACAGCGTTCGAGGAGAAGCCCGAGAAAAGCTCTGATCGATCTGCGAGGTTCTCAAGGCCGGGCAAAGCGCTCAGCGCGCCCAGCGTCACCATCACGAGGATGGCCGCCAGATCAATGCGTATGACCTCTGAAACAAACAGAAAAATCGTGAATGCCAGCAGTCCGAGGACCACCATCATCTCAAACGTCAGTACCGTGGCTTCCATGATTTCTCCCTGTGGCGCACCCTAGTAGCGGTTTCACGCGGTGCATAGGGTCAGTCTTGGGAAGCTGTCAGGAGTATTGGTTGGTCGGTCGGCTATGAGGGTTTGCGTGTGGGCCTCGCATCCCCACCACGACCGCGCGCAGGTCCGGGGGATTGCTTGGCCCCACCTTTCTTCTTGAACTTGCCCTGCCCTTTGCCGGCACGAAACGACGTGGACGTATCCATGGCAGCGTTATCTCGCTTTTTCGGCTTGGCCTCCTTTGCGGGCCGTTTCCCACCCTTGGGCCGCTTTTCGAAGTCGCCCTCCGGGGCCTTATCCCGTTTGGTTTTTTCCTTGCTCGCGGTCTTAGGCGCTTGCTTGGGCTTTTTCTTCTTGGGTGGTTTCGCACCGTCATCGGCATCGTCGCGCTGCGGCTTGGGCTTTGCAGGCCCATCTGCAGGCTTTCGGTGCTTCTTCGGCGCGTCCTTGGGACGAGGCGCATCCGGCGCTGGCCCCGTGGGCGATGCCGCGAAATCTGGCTGACCGGGCAACTCAGTCAGGCTTGCGCCTTGTTCCAAAGCGAGCTCCGCGCCCAGTTCCTGCTTCATCTTATCGACCGCGCCAGTGGAGATTTCGACGAACGTCTCTTGGTACTGAACGCGGATCGCACCGATCGCGCTTTTGTCGAGGCCTGCGTTGCGGCAGAGCATCGGCAACAGCCAGCGCGGCTCTGCCCGATGCTTGCGACCGAGGGAAAGCGAGAACCACGTGCTCGGCCCAAAGGCGGATCGGTCGGTCATCGGGCGTTTCCCGGGCTCCGGCACAGCGCCGAGGATCTCAGGCGCCGAGCGATGTTCCCGATGAAGGCGCAAGTAGGCCGCAGCGATTTGTTCCGGCGTGCGCCCCTCGAGCAGCTTTTCCGCAAAGGCGGTCTCTTCGGCGGTCAGCGGTTCACTGAGCGCGGGATCGGCGATGATGCGTCCCTCTTCCCGCTGGAGAACCTCTTCCGCTGAAGGCGCGGCGCCCCATTCCGCGTCGAGCTTGGCTCCTTTCAGGAGGCGCTGAGCCTTGGACCTGAACCGGCCAGGCACGATCAAGATGGATTGCCCCTTGCGACCGGCCCGGCCTGTGCGTCCGGAACGGTGCAAGAGCGTCTCCGAGTTCGAGGGCAGGTCTGCATGGATCACAAGTTCCAGCCCCGGCAAATCGATCCCCCTGGCCGCAACATCAGTAGCCACACAGACATTGGCACGGCCGTCCCGCAGCGCTTGCATGGCATTGCTGCGCTCAGCCTGGCTCAGTTCACCTGACAGAGACACTACGCGAAAGCCGCGGTTCGAGAACTTGGTCGTCAGTCGCGCGACCATGGTCCGAGTGTTGGCAAAAACGATCGCTGTTTGAGCGTCGTGGAAGCACAGCAGGTTGATGATCGCCTTTTCGATGTCCGAGGGCGCAACGTTCAACGCGCTGTAGGAGATATCGGCATGCTGAGCTTCGGCATTGCCAACCTTGAGACGCTCCGCATCCTCTTTTTGATAAGTCTGAGCGAGCTTCGTGATGCCTTTGGGCACCGTGGCCGAGAACATCAGCGTGCGCCGATCTTCCGGCGTTTGATCGAGGATGAATTCGAGATCCTCGGCGAAACCCATGTCGAGCATTTCATCCGCTTCATCGAGCACGACGGCCTGAACGGCACTCAAGTCGATGATTTCGCGCATAGCGTGGTCGCGAAGGCGTCCGGGCGTGGCGACCACAACATGGGCGCCGCGTTCGAGTGTGCGGCGCTCGGTGCGCATGTCCATGCCGCCCACCGCTGATGCCGTCACGATGCCCGCGTCCGCGAAGAGCCAATCGAACTCCCGCCGCACTTGCAATGCCAGTTCCCGCGTGGGCGCAATGATCACTGCGATCGGTGTCGCCGGACGTCCAAAGCGCCCCTCTTCATCCAGAAGATCCTGCGCAATGGCCAACCCGAACCCGACCGTCTTGCCCGAGCCTGTTTGCGCAGAGACGAGCAGGTCCTTGCCGCGGAGCCATTCATCCACCACCGCCGCCTGAACCGGGGTGAGATCGCTGTACCCCTTGCGTAGCAGTGCAGCCGACAGGGTCGACGGGAGGCTCGAGAAGTCTTGCATAGGTCACCAGGGTCCAAGGAAGG